>JAJZSS010000010.1 GCA_021849525.1 Chloroflexota bacterium | reverse complement strand
GTCGCAGCCTGTATGCAGCCCTGTCGCCGGCCTCGAAAAGCGGCGAATTTTTCGGCTTATTTGGCGTGATGGAAAAATTCTCGGCAATCATTGGTCCCCTGATGTTTGCTTCGGCAGGAGCAATCTTTTGCAGCAGCCGCCCGGCAGTGCTCAGCCTGATTGTGCTTTTTATTCTGGGTGGTTTCTTGCTCATGCGCGTGGATGTGGAAGAAGGTAAAAAGGCGGCAAAACAGGAAGACGCGGTGTTGTTGCATTAAGCACTCGGAGCATCAGGAGGCAGGATGACACAATTGGATGGACCAGCCCGCGCCAGCTATGTGCAGGCCATGTTTACCAGGATCGCACCGCGCTATGATCTTATGAACCGGTTGATGACTGGCGGCCAAGATTTGCGTTGGCGGCGCGATGTGATCCGGCAGGCAGACTTGCCGGACACAGGCCATCTATTGGATCTGGGCGCCGGGACCGGTGACCTGGCCCGCGAGGCAGTGCGCCAGCACCCGGGTGTTGAAGCTGTCGCCGCAGACTTTACTTTGGAAATGATGCGCGTTGGTCGCCAGCGAGTGCGCGAGCAGGAGAAAATTGAAGTCGTGCAGTCCTGGACGGCCGCAGATGCGCTGCATCTGCCTTTCGTGGATGAATATTTCGATGCTGTAGTTTCTGGATACCTGCTGCGCAATGTGATCGATTTGCATACCAGTCTCACGGAGCAGTGGCGGGTGCTTAAACCCGGCGGTTGGCTGGTGGCGCTGGATACCACGCGCCCCAGGCGCTCACTGCTCACTCCGTTCATTAATTTTCATTTGCATAAAATTATTCCCTGGCTGGGCGGCTTGCTCACGGGACAGGTGGATGCTTATACTTACTTGCCAGAGACCACGGAGAATTTCTTGTACGCTGAGCAACTGGCAAGCCGTTTTATTGCTGCCGGTTTTAAACAGGTCGGGTTTCGCCGCTATATGTTTGGGACGATGGCGATCCATTGGGGCAGGAAATAAACATGGATCGTGATCTGGATAAGGCTGCTCTGCGGGGTGAGCCATCCTATGTCTGGCGTGCCGGTCAGGAAAGGCGTCTGGAGCTGATCTTAAATCATGGGGGAGAGGCTGCGCGGGGCCAACTCCTGGAAAATGGCTGCGGGGTAGGGATGTATGTGGAACACCTTATGCCATACGCCCGGCGTGTGATCGGATTGGAATATGATTTTGAGCGCGCTGTTCAGGCTCACTTACGCAGCCTGGAAATTATCAATGCACCCGGCGAATCGCTCCCCTTCCCCGACTCTGCATTCGACGCGATCTTGAGTCATGAAGTATTAGAGCATGTCCAGAATGACCGCCTGGCTGTTGAGGAGATGGTGCGTGTTTTACGCCTGGGCGGGCGAATCCTGTTATTTGTCCCTAATCGCGGCTATCCCTTTGAGACCCACGGGATCTACTGGCGCGGAAAATATCGCTTCGGTAATATTCCCCTGATTAATTATCTGCCTCGCCGTTGGCGTGATCGCCTGGCGCCCCATGTCCGGATTTACCAAACGCGAGACCTTGAACAATTATTCCGGGGTTTGCCAGTTCGTTTTACCTATCAGACGGTTATCTTTGGGGCGTATGACAATATTATCGTACGCTATCCCCGGGTAGGACGCTGGTTGCGCGGCTTTTTGCAGGGTATGGAAAAGACACCCCTGCGCTGGTTTGGTCTTTCCCATTTTTGCGTAATTGAAAAAATTTAGCCGGTCTTGAGGGGTTCCTGACCTGGTCCGCCTAGATCGGGGACCGAAAATCATAGATCCCATCCCTTATCCCCCACCGTCGCAGGCAGGCTGGGCAAAGCAGGGCGTCCGGTTGGGTTTCCAGGGGAGAGTGGCTACATTCGGGGCAGGCAAATAGCGTTTCAACTTCCCTGGCCGGTGTTGTTTGTCCTGCAAGTTGGGCGCGGATGAAGACGCTTGGTGTTATCTGCCACCAGTTACCTCTTTGTTGGGCGAATGAGTCGGCTGCGACGAGAAGTTTTAATGGTATCAGACGTTTCAGTAGCGCGATCCGGTAATGCGAGACGGTCAGCTGGCGTTCAACCCTGAATTCCAGGTCACTTAGCCAGCGGCGTACAGCTTTGGGGTGAAAATCGAAGTTGAGGCTGGCAAATTCCACCGGTTGCTGGTCGAATGGATTCCAATCCTGGCGTCCCAGCAGATAACGCAAGATCGCCTTGAAATTCTGCTTGTTGGCGTATTCGAGGATAAAGATCGCCCCAGGCTGGAGAACCCGCCGGACCTGCGCCAGGGCTAATGGAGCATTGGCCATATGGTGCAAAGTGCGAATCATGGTCGCGGTATCAAAAACTCCGCTGGTAAAAGGCAGGCGATAAACGTCGGCTGCGACGTAGGTATAGCGTGGCCCGGTGCCCAATCGCGTCTGAGCCTGCTCCAGCTGAGTGCGGGAGTAATCCAACAAAACAATCCGGTCAAAGCCGTGATAGCGAGGAGTGTTTCGTCCAGCACCTGCACCCAGCTCCAACATGAGTTGGCCACGGGCAGGCAGCAGGCGCTGTAAAGCAATGGCTTCGACCTGGTCTTCATATGCCCGGTCACTGTGCTCCCAGAAGGATTGCTGGTAATCGGATCCTTCATAGCTGCAAACTGGTGGTCGTTGATCGGGAGGGGGAGTTGTGGTCATGGATCCTTAAAATAAGGGACTGCCGGGCTGTTCCACCCAGACAGTCCTAAAATCACGCTTCTTTTTGTGAATGAGATCAAGAGGCAGTTGTAAATAAACTGGTCTCGGCCAGCTTCTGTCCGTTATAACCTCGCCCAAGGCCACGATACGTAAAGCCGTGCTTAGCCATAAGCTCCGGGTCATAGATATTGCGTCCATCGAAGATGATCGGTTGGCGCATCAAGCCGTATACTCGTTCAAGATCCAGCTGCTTGAACTCGTTCCACTCCGTGATGAGCATCAGTGCATCGGCTCCATCTGCGACGGCATAGGGGTCCGACATCATATCGACACCCGGTAGTTGGGGGGAAGCCATATTCATCGCCACCGGGTCATAGGCGCGTACCTGCGCACCAGCATTGAGCAACGATCGGGCGATATCGATGGCCGGAGCATCGCGCATGTCGTCTGTATTGGGTTTGAAGGACAGGCCTAAGATACCCACTACTTTGCCTTGCATATCGCCGAGCATTTCCTTGATGCGGTAAATTGCCATTGGACGCCGGTCATCATTGATGTCCATTACTGCATGCAGGAGTTGCGGGTGGCGCCCTTTCTCGGCAGCCATATAAGCCAGAGCTTTGACGTCTTTCGGGAAGCAGGAACCCCCGTAACCGAGGCCAGCATCCAGGAAGGCTGGGCCAATCCGTTTATCGTAGCCCATCCCTATTGCCACTTCCTTCACATCTGCTCCCAGCGCTTCGCAGATATTTGCAATTTCGTTGATAAAGGAAATCTTGGTTGCCAGGAAGGCATTGGAAGCATATTTGATCATCTCGGCCGTGCGCAGGTCGGTGATCACGATGGGAGCGCGGAGTGCCAGGTGGAGCTGGGCGACTTTTTCAGCGGCTTCCCGATCCAGCGAACCTAGGACTGTGCGGTGCGGCTGCATAAAATCAGGGATGGCAGAGCCTTCGCGCAAAAACTCGGGGCAGGATACAACTGAGAATGGGATGGGGCTTTTCTGGTGTTTACGAATGATGTCTGCGACCCAGTCCCCGGTGCCAACGGGCACGGTCGATTTGTTTATAATGATTAATGGGCTGGTCATATGCTCAGCAATCGAGCGCGCAGATGCTGCTACATAGCGTAGATCGGCTTCTCCATCCACCCCGGAAGGGGTGCCAACCGCAATAAAGGCAAACTCCGTCCCAGTCAAGCCTTCGGGATATGAAGTGGTAAAGGTAAGCCGCCCGGATTTGACATTCCTTTGAACAAGTTCTTCCAGGCCTGGCTCGTAGATGGGCATCTCGCCCCGATTCAGGCCGGCGATTTTTTCCTCGCTGATATCTAAGGCGATCACCCGATTTCCCAGGTCGGAAAAACAGGCTGCAGTAACCAGACCAACATAGCCGACCCCTACGACACAAATCTGCTTCATTTTTTGAGCCTCCCAGTGAATTGGTAAGAAGACAGGTGAAAAAACCTCACCCTGGTTGTAAGAAGATCGTGGTAAATGTTATTCAGATCCATCAGAAATTTTCATCCCCAGCGCCTAATATTACCATATCTTGAATGGCAGCCTGCTAAATAATTTTGTTAGCTATTTTGTGCTTATGGAACAGCAATGTAATGGATAATATTCATACAAAATAGATGACCGTCATCCAAATGCGATGATGTCTGTCACTTGTGAATACGCCAAAAACTGTCTAAAATAATGGTGATAATTTTTATCCGTAAAAGCGGAAAGGGAGAATAGTCCATGCAAATAACACGTCAAGCCGATTATGCAGTACGCGCCGTTTTATATCTCGCACGGTTGGGTCAAGATCAACGAGCTGCCACCAGTCAGATTGCAGAAGAACAACAAATTCCGCCATCCTTTTTGGCGAAGATTGTTTCTCAATTATCGGTAGCCGGCTTGCTCCAGACTTCGCGCGGCGCCCGCGGCGGGGTATCCCTGGCACGCGATCCTGACCAGATCTCTTTGTTGGAAGTTGTCGAAGCCATTGATGGACCGATCTTGCTCAACGAGTGCGTTGGCACCAATGGGATTTGCACCTTCGGCGATGACTGCCCAATGCAGACAGTCTGGTGTGATGCCCAGTCAGAGCTTGTTAAAAAGCTAAAAAGCATTTATTTTAGCCAGTTTGTTGAAATGCCCGTAGCAGCCTGATCCAATTATCATAAAAATATGACGCAATTTACCTCTGGTAGAAGTTGATCTTCTGCCAGGGGATTTTGCATTAAGAATTCATTTCCCGATTCTTTTGACCCCAGTCCTCCTCCGGCTTATAATCAGCCGGAGGGGATTGTTTTAATCTTATCTGGAGGATAGCATGACCGAACCTCGAACTGTACGCGCCCCCCGGGGCACCCAGCTAAACTGTAAGTCCTGGCAGACAGAAGCTGTTTATCGCATGATACAGAACAATCTGGACCCGCAAGTAGCCGAGCGGCCCTTAGATCTGGTTGTATACGGTGGGCGCGGGCAGGCCGCGCGCAGCTGGGAGGCGTTTGAGACGATCCTCGAAGTACTGCGTGATCTGGAAGAAGATGAAACGCTTCTGGTTCAGTCGGGCAAACCGGTGGTAGTTTTTCGGACCCATCCGGACGCGCCTCGAGTTCTGATTGCTAATTCGAACCTCGTACCCCATTGGGCGACCCAGGAGCATTTCGATCATCTGGCTGCGCAAGGTTTGATGATGTATGGGCAAATGACCGCTGGATCCTGGATTTATATCGGCACGCAGGGTATCTTGCAGGGGACATATGAGACCCTGGGTTCGCTGGCCCAACAGCGGGGTTGGCCTTCGCTAAAAGGGAAGTTTGTGCTGACGGCAGGTCTGGGAGGTATGGGTGGAGCACAGCCGCTGGCGATCACGATGAACGAAGGGGTCGGTTTGGTTGTCGAGGCTGACCCGGAGCGCGCCCGCCGCCGGCATGAAATTGGTTATGTGGATGTCGTGGTCGACACATTGGAAGAAGCCATGACATTGGTCGAGGAATGCGTCCAGACCGGGACGCCTCAATCCATTGGTTTGATCGGCAATGCCGCAGAGATCTACCCAGAGCTGGTACTGCGGGGCGTCGTCCCGGATGTAGTCACTGACCAGACTCCGGCCCACGATGTCCAGATGTATATCCCGGCCGGGTTGAATGTGGCCCAGGCAGATGCCTTACATAAGAGCGATCCACAGCAATACCAGCAGCGTTCCCTGGAATCGATGGCCCGGCATGTCGAAGCCATGCTGGCCTTCCAACGCGCCGGCGCTGAAGTTTTCGATTACGGGAATAACCTGCGCCAGCGAGCATTTGATTTCGGCGTCAAGGATGCCTTTAATTTCCCGGGCTTTGTGCCTGCTTACATCCGCCCCCTCTTTTGTGAGGGAAAAGGACCATTTCGCTGGGTAGCGTTGTCCGGTGATCCGCAGGATATTTACCGTACTGACGAAGTCATCATGCAGCTTTTCCCAGAAGATGCCCACTTACATCGCTGGCTTCGAATGGCGCAGGAAAAGGTGCCCTTCCAGGGCCTGCCCGCTCGGATCTGCTGGCTGGGATATGGGGAACGCGCAAAGGCGGGCCTCGCTTTTAACGAACTCGTGCGCCGCGGCGAAGTGAAAGCCCCAATCGTTATCGGCCGCGATCACCTGGATGCCGGGTCGGTCGCCTCGCCCAACCGCGAAACGGAGGGTATGCGCGATGGCACAGACGCAGTGAGCGATTGGGCTATCTTGAATGCGTTAATCAACGCGGTAGGTGGCGCAACCTGGGTTTCTTTCCACCATGGGGGTGGTGTGGGGATCGGGTACAGTCAGCACGCCGGGCAGGTCATTGTTGCGGATGGCACTCCTGAAGCTGACCGCCGGTTGGAGCGTGTCCTGACCACGGACCCCGGGATGGGCGTTGTCCGGCACGCCGATGCGGGTTATCCAGAAGCGATCGCGGCAGCCAGGCGGCACGGGATCAGAATGCCGATGCTTAAATAGGCTATGCGCGAACTGCGGATACTTAAATAGCCCAGACTAAACTAGCCCAGACTTAATTAGCTCGCGAGTTCACCCATGAGGTATATATGAAATGTAAGCAGTGGAGCTCACCGCTTCTCTGGTTGAGTTTTACGATACTGGGAATTGCCCTGTTTGCCAGCTTTGGACCGGCTGAAAAATCGTTGGGCTCCAATGTCAGGTTAGTTTACCTGCATGGCGCCTGGGTGTGGGCTGCCCTGATTGCGCTGGCAGCCGCTGCGGGGAGTGGCCTGGTGGGACTCCTGACCCGTCTCAATACCTGGCATGCCTGGTCGCATGCTCTGGGGAAGACGGGCCTTTTCTTTTGGGTCACCTATCTGCCGATCTCCTTGTGGGCCATGCAGACCAATTGGAATGGCTTGTTTTTGAGCGAGCCGCGCTGGCGCATGGCGGTGATCTTTTCCATCACCGGATTGCTTTTACAAATCGGACTGAGCCTGATCCGGCGCCCGACCTGGACCTCGCTGGCCAATCTTATCTTTTTTGGAGTCCTTGTATTTGTTTTACAATCCACAGATCAGGTCTTACATCCCCCTTCCCCCATATTGACTTCAGAATCCTTGAATATTCAAATTTATTTCATCTGCCTGGTGGCTCTGACATTAATGGCAGCCTGGCAGGTCGCGCGCTCGTGGCGCTGTTGGGAGCAAAGGGCGCTGGAAACCAGATAACATGTCTCCAAAACGCCAGACAATTCAGGTGATTGTATTCACCGTAATCCGGATCGCGCTTAATACTGTGACCCGGATGGTTTATCCCTTTTTACCAGCCTTTGCACGGGGAATAGGTGTGGATCTCCAATCGGTCGCCTATGCCCTGAGTGTCCGTTCGGCAGCGGGGAGTATGGGTCCGCTGCTGGCTTCGTACGCCGAAAGCCGGGGACGCCGGACGGGTATGTTGATGGGATTGATCATGTTTGCCGCCGGGTGTGGGCTGGTGGCATTGTACCCGTCTTATACGACCTTTGTCCTGGCGTTGATCCTGACCCTGTCAGGTAACTTTGTTTATTTGTCTTCGATGCAGGCTTATCTGGGTGACCGGATCCCCTATGAGCGGCGTGGATTGGTTTTAGCGATCACCGAGATTGGCTGGTCGCTTAGTTTTATCTTCGGCGTACCGCTGGTTGGTGGTCTGATTTCGCAGCGAGGATGGAGCGCGCCGTTCACTGTGTTGTTTGGGCTGGGCATCCTGGCAATCATTGGCATCGCTGTGCTGGTGCCGCGGGGGCAGACGGGCAACCTGGAGCGGATTGGCATATTGGGCAGCTTAAAAACTGTCTTGACCAATCCTGTTGCGTTATTGGCTATGGCCGGGGGAATGTCATTCAGCCTGGCGAATGAAGTCGTGAACCTGGTGTTTGGCGTCTGGATGGAAGAGGCTTTCAACTTGCGCCTGGCGAGCCTGGGTTATATTGCCGCCGTGATTGGCTTTTCAGAGCTGGGCGGTGAGGTTCTGGTGGCGATGTTTGTGGATCGCATTGGCAAAACGCGGGCAGTGACGATTGGCCTGGTAATCAACAGCCTGGCAGCGCTGGCTCTGGCCTGGCTGGGGCGGAGTACGGTGGGCGCTGCGGTCGGGCTGTTCTTATTTTATATTTCGTTTGAATTTACCCTGGTCAGCCTGATCCCGCTGATGTCCGAAATCCTGCCTGCGGCGCGGGCGACCCTGCTGGCGACGAATGTCTCGGCGACCGCGCTTGGAAGGGCGCTCGGAGCATTGATCGCTCTACCGTTATTTCGCTGGGGTGAGGCCAGTGGCGTGTTGCCAGGAATCCTCGCTTGCGGGTTGGTAAGCGTGCTGTTTAACAGCCTGGCTTTGGGAATCTTTTCCCGCCTTAAACGCCATATCTCCCATCTCTAGCGCCTTAAACTAAAGCTTCTCCAGGTCCATGATCCTGCATAATCTCCAGGAACCGTTGCTGGATGAGATACACCAGTTCGTCCAGCTTGCGATCCTTCAGTGGGACTTGACCTCCCGCAACCATGCCATGACCCCCCGCTTTTCCTATTCCGGCGACCACGCGTTGGATTAGTTGCCCCGCATCCCCGCCCGCCGGATCAGTGCGCATCGAAAGCTGTAATGTATTGCCATGCAAGCCGACACACATGGCCGCTGTGATGTTTTCCAGACGGATCAATACATCGGCCATCTCAGCCGGGAGATCTGGTTGGGTGGTGATCCCCAAATAGGAAAATACAGAATGCTGGTAAACCCGCGCGGCCTGCAAGCCAAGCTGAAAGGCGCGGAAGTAATCACGGGATAAGCCGGCTAATTCCACATCGATCAATTGCTGGCGGTCGATCAGGCTCAGTAAATTTAAATAGACGACTTCGTCTATCGACGAGGCACCGCGAGCCAGCCCGCGGGTATCGGCTTGTAACCCATAAAACATCGCCGTAGCCAGGATCGGTTCTGGAAGGATAGCAGCATATTCCAGATACTGGTAGACCAGGCTGACCGTGGCGCCTGCCTCCGGGCGTACATCCGCATAGAGCGCCCGCTCGACTCTCGGCTGCACCGGAAGGTGGTGGTCGATCACGATCTGGGGGTCGATATAAGAGGGCAAGGCATTATTACCCGCGCCAGGCTGCGTGTCGACCAGTGCCAGGGCTGAAAATCCCTCCAGGTTGTTCAGATTTTCAATTGGTCGCCACTCAGGGGTTAATTTTTCCAGCATGGCCCGGTTTTCAGCTCGGGCGATCATGCCAGTATAACGTAACGCGCAGGGAATTTTCCAGGCGGTTTCCAGCACAGTACTTAGTGCCTTGCCGGAAGCCAACGCGTCAGGATCGGGCGTGTCGTGAGTGACGATCAGGACAGGGCCAATTCCGGCGGCTTTCCTCAGCCGCTGCAAGTGGTCGGCATCGATGGGATTATTGGGAGTAGGTTTTAGGGGAATCATGATTGTGGATACTCCAGTCTGAGCTTTAGGAGGAATGAATACCTCTGACCTGATAGACTGCGGATTGCCCTTATCCGGGTTCTTTTCTTCCAGTATAATCAGCCTTGCTATGATTCAAAAGACATCTTTATCAAAAACCCTGGTTTGCATGGTCCTGGTTGCCGTTTCCCTGGGAGCCGGAAATGATATATTCAATGTGCAGCAATCTGTGCAAGCGGCTCCACCCCACCAGGCTGCGATTTTTACCCCTACGCCTGGACCCGATGGTCGGATTATCTGGATTGTTGGCCCAAACGACACTTTGATCAGCATTTCTTTGATCACTGGGGTGTCGGTGGATCAAATCCGTGGGCTGAATAATCTCAGCAGCGATACCATCCTGCTGGGTCAGGAACTGGTCATTGGACTGGCAGGCCCACCAGAAGTGACCTTTACACCCGGGCCCAGCCCAACGGCGACGGCAGTGCTGCCCACACCTACCCCCAGGCCGGGGAGCGGTAATCTGTGTGTCTTACTTTTTAATGATCTGAATGGCGATGCCATCCGCCAGGAAGAAGAGCCGGTGATCCCTGATGGGCAGATCAGTGTCAGTAACCGATCCGGAACCGTCTCGCTGACAGCCCAAACAGTGGCAGGCAGTGATCCGTCTTGCTTTAGTGAAGTCCCTGAAGGCGACTACAACATCACGGTAGCCATTCCCGATGGGTATAATCCCACCACAGTATCGAATTACGCCCTTCCATTGCGGGCGGGTGATGAGACCGCAGTTGATTTTGGCGCCCAGGCCAACTCTCAAACTCTGGCTGAAGAACCAACTCAGGAAAGCACGCCATCCCGGTCACCCCTGCTGGGAATTCTGGGAGGGGTGGTTTTGTTAGCGGGTCTGGGTCTGGCTTTGTTTGCTGGTAAGCTCCTCAAGCGCGGATAAAAAATACCTAAGTACAGGTTTTATAAACCTCGGCCAGCTGCCCGGCAAACAACGCCCCGCGCCAGTTTTGCGTACGCTGTTGGGCAGCCTTGACCAACTCTTCACTTACACTTTCTTCAACAACCACAGTGACCAGTGCTGCCCCCAGGGAGCGGCTGCTGGCAGCCTGTTCTGGCTGGACCAGGTAAGCCGCTCTCCCCACCAGCGCGCCCAGTGAAGGCGATTCCATAGCCACCAATGGCTTTCGGCAGACCAAGGTGGCCCGCTCCGATCCACCCCACGCCGAATAGGGTGCTGGGTTAAATACAGCGCTGCAGCCACGATACAATGCCGCCAGATCTTCGATGGATACGGAAGGTACTGGTCGCAGGAAAGAGCGTAAATCGCTTTCTTCGGCCATTTGTGTACACAGAGCTTGCTCTTGCGAATCCAATCCCAGAATCAGGAGTGGATTGTTTTCTCCCAACGGCCCGACGGCCCAACTCCAGGCAGCCAGCAAGCTTTCCAGGGCTGATCGAGTTCCTGGGCCGTGATAAAGAACATAGGATTCAGGCAAATCCATCAACTGCAGTAAATCTCGCTGGTGAACCTGACTGTCCAGGTTGTTTTGCAGGAAAGCCGGGTGCACAACCGGTGACAGGCTAACCTTAGGGGCCGGAAAATTGGAGTCAGGCAGATCTTCCGGCCACAGGATTGCCCGGGCGCGACTGAGCCCCCCTTGACCCAGTGCCGTGCGCAGATGAGCGATAAAACCGCGTTGGGTGGGTAATGAACGCAGCGAGAGCTCACCCCAGTATTCGCATGGACTCACGACAACCGGCGTCTGGCCCAACAAGGCAGGGAATGGGCTCGTCAGGTGCAGGCAGGCTGCGCCAATCCGGCGTGCCAGATCTGGAAGCCGTCGCTGTTCCCAGTTTAAACGCTGGCGCGGGGAGTTGGGGGTCGGTTGGAGATATGGAGTGATTGCCGTTGGCAGCATGTGAAAGGAATCTGCTGGCAAGGCCACACCGGCAGGTAGTTCCTCGGGATGGTGGTGCAGCATAGTCAGCAGATGAATGGCTGCTGGGTGATTGGGTTGGTAGGCCAGCGCCCAGCCATCGTAGAGGATGGGACGGGAGGTCATTATACCCTCCGAGAATCCGGGCAGCTGAACGACCGGACAGTGGGTACAGGGAATAGTTTCCAGTGCATACGCTGATTTTACTTGAAATCGTTACCACTGGCTCGCGGAGCTGGCCTCCCAACCGGGTGCTCGAAAATGGATAAAATGTTGACCCCCGGTTATACTTAACACAATCCAAAACTTAAATGAACTGCTGAAGGAAATGTAAGATTGGGAGAATTCTATGAATACTCAAATCACCTGGTATGGGCATTCAGCCCTCGGAATTGAAACCAGCGGGTATCACCTGTTAGTGGATCCATATATTCACGATAACCCTGCCGCCAATATTGCTCTGGAAAAGCTCCGGGCAGACTATATCCTGGTCAGCCACGGGCACGGCGATCATATTGGCGATACACTGGCGATCGCAAAACGTACCGGCGCGCTGGTGATCACCGTAAATGAGATTGCTGTGTGGCTGCGGAATAAGGGGATCAAAACTCATGGGCAGCACCTGGGAGGCGGCTTTAAGCATCCCTTCGGGTATCTCAAACTCACCCTGGCCCTGCACGGCTCAGGTCTCCCAGATGGCTCGTATGGGGGCAACCCTGCGGGATTCTTGCTGACCACCCTGGAGGGGAAAAAGATCTACATGGCAGGCGATACCGGTTTATTTGGAGATATGCGCCTGATTGGAGAAGAAGGTGTTGACCTGGCTCTTTTGCCTATCGGAGATAACTACACCATGGGTCCCGACGATGCCCTGCGGGCGGTAAGGCTGCTCCAACCCCGGCATGTTATCCCCATTCATTACAACACCTGGGGTTTGATTGCTCAGGACCCGCAGGCCTGGGCGCAGCGAGTTCAGGCAGAAACCCAGGCGCAGGCGCATGTTTTGCAGCCCGGCGAAAGCTTTCAGTTGAGCTGATGCAGCCCTAGCGAGGGAGGGTTGACTGCCATCTGATATTGCAGGTATATTTGGAGTTATGCAGTCTGATATAATCAGGCGTGATGTGGAGGTCAGTTATTGTGGATAATTTCTTTCGTCGACGTGAAGATCAGGATCGATTCCAACAGGAAGGGCGGCTCCCGCCTGGGCAATCTTTAACCCAGCGCTTCCCCGTTTTGCATTATGGGCCGGTGCCGCGTTTTAACCCGGCGACCTGGGATTTCCGGCTGTGGGGGGAAGTGGAACAGGAAATCCGCTGGACCTGGGATGAATTTCAGCAGCTGCCCTGCCAGAAGCTCAAGATGGATATTCATTGCGTCACGCGCTGGAGCAAGTTTGATACTGAGTGGGAAGGCGTCAGCCTGCGTTCGCTTGTGGACCTGGGGCTGATCAGGCTTAAACCTGCCGCCAGGTTCGTACTGCAGCACGCTGAATACGGTTTTACAACGAACATTCCCCTCGAGGTTGCTCTGGGTGACAACTTTTTGCTGGCGACCCATTTTGATGGAGAGCCGATCAGCCCCGATCATGGTTATCCGGTGCGGGGGGTGGTCGGTAATATCCC
>JAJZSS010000009.1 GCA_021849525.1 Chloroflexota bacterium | reverse complement strand
ATCAGGTGAACCTGGAATACCTGGCAGATGTCGTCCTGGCGAGTGAAGAAGATGGTGTCTGCGTTGCCTACCCAGACACACTGGTCGGCACCGATTCACATACCACCATGATCAATGGGCTGGGGGCCGTTGTCTGGGGCGCCGGCGGGACTGAGGCGGAAGCTGCCATGCTGGGCCAACCGATCGACATGGTTACCCCAGAGGTGATTGGATTCAAGTTCCTGGGTGAGTTGAGCGAAGGTGTAACTGCCACGGATTTGACCCTCACCGTTACCCAGATCCTGCGGAAAAAAGGCGTTGTAGGCAAATTTGTGGAGTTCTATGGCCCGGGGCTGGCTGCCATGACTTTGCCAGATCGGGCAACCATTGCCAACATGGCCCCAGAATATGGCGCGACGATGGGCTTTTTCCCGGTCGATGACGAAACCCTGCGTTATTTGCGCCTGACCGGGAGGCCGGAAGAAGTCATCGCCAGGGTGGAGGCTTACTGCAAGGCTCAGAATCTGTTCCGCACTCAGGAAACACCTGATCCTGAGTTCAGCGATACCCTTGAGCTTGATCTGAGCACAGTCCAACCCAGTCTGGCAGGGCCCAAGCGCCCCCAGGACCGGGTGAGACTGGCGGATATGCAAACCGCGTTTCAGTCTGCCCTGGCAGCTCCGAAAACCGAGCGCGGCTATGAGCTAAAGCCGGAAGAAAAAAACCGAAAAGCAAGCATTCATGGGGATGGTGGCACCCAGGAAGCAATTGAGATGCACCATGGCGCCGTGGTCATTGCGGCAATCACATCCTGTACCAATACTTCGAACCCGTCTGTAATGCTGGGTGCCGGCCTGGTTGCGAAGAAGGCGGTCGAACGCGGCTTGAAGGTTCAACCGTATGTCAAGACCAGTCTGGCACCCGGTTCACGGGTGGTCACCGAGTATCTGGAGAAAGCTGGTCTGGTCGAGCCGCTGGCTAAGCTCGGATTCAACCTGGTTGGTTTTGGTTGCACAACCTGTATCGGTAACTCAGGGCCTCTGGCAGGGGAAGTGGCGAAGGCCATCACCAGCCAGGATCTGGTGGTTGCGGGGGTGTTGTCCGGGAATCGTAATTTCGAAGGCCGGATTCATCCGTTTGTCAAAGCCAATTATCTGGCCTCGCCGCCGTTAGTGGTGGCTTATGCCCTGGCAGGCACGGTGGATATCGACCTGGTCAATGAGCCCCTCGGGGAAGATCGAGACGGCAATCCGGTTTATTTGCGCGATCTCTGGCCTACGAATCAGGAAATCCACCAGCTGATCGCCAGCTTCGTCAAGCCGGAGATGTTCCAGTCCAAGTATGCCGGTGTATTTTCAGGGAATGATACCTGGAACAGGATCCAGGCAGCCGAAAGCGAGCTCTATCCCTGGGATCCAACCTCGACTTATATTCAGGAGCCACCATTCTTTACCGAGTTGACCCTGACAGAGCCGCGAATTGAAAAAATTGAGTCTGCTCGGGTGCTGGCGGTATTAGGCGATTCGATCACAACCGATCATATCTCACCTGCCGGAGCCATACCGGTGGAAAGCCCGGCCGGGAAGTACCTGATCGAACATGGGGTCGGGGCGCGAGATTTCAATTCTTATGGCTCACGGCGTGGAAATGATCGGGTGATGACGCGGGGGACTTTTGCCAATATCCGCTTGAAGAATCAATTAGCCGGTGGAGTAGAAGGTGGCTATACCCGCTATCTGGGACCTGGAGCAGACTCTCAAAAGCTAACCTCAATTTTTGATGCTGCTGTGCGCTACAAGGAGGCCGGGATTCCATTGATTATTCTGGCAGGCAAAGAATACGGCTCGGGCTCCAGCCGGGATTGGGCGGCGAAAGGCACGCTGTTACTGGGGGTCAAGGCTGTGATCGCAGAATCATACGAGCGCATTCACCGCTCAAACCTGGTGGGAATGGGCGTTCTGCCATTGCAGTTCAAGGCCGGGCAGTCGGCTGCTTCTTTAGGTCTGACCGGACACGAAATCTTCTCAATCCTTGGATTGGATGATCAGCTTAAACACGGGAGCGAAGTGACCGTGAAAGCGGCGCGATCCGATGACAGCGAGCTGCTTTTTCAGGCGTTGGTGCGCATCGATACACCGATCGAAGTGAACTACTATCGCAATGGGGGCATTTTACAGACGGTTTTACGCAAAATGCTCCAGTCCTGAGAGGATGGAGGGACGTGATTAATCAAGACCCGGAGCTGGATTGTTTGTGGCTCCGGGTCTTGTTCATTGATAGCATGGTTATGGTAAGAAATTATTGCAGACGGACAATGACCCGCCCCTTGTTCCAGAGATCTTCCAGCCGGTAGTAATCCCGGCGGTCTGGCGAGAAGAAATGGATCACAATATCACCGTAATCTGCGACGATCCAGCCTTCGCGGGCTTCACCTTCTTCTTTGCCAATCCGGTGGTACCGAGCCTTGACTGCCTCGCTGACCGCATCGGATAAGGCATTCAACATCCGGTCGCTGGTCCCGGAGGTAATAATAAAATAACTGGTGAAGTCCGAGACTTCTCGAATATCCAATAATAAGATATCTTCAGCTTTCTTCTCTTCCAGTACTTCCAGGATAAAATGAGCAACTTCCAGTGTTTCCAGATTTCACCTCGCTGGTAATGAAAATCGATTAAGGACCTGCCGGCTTTTTGAGCGGTGCCGAGTAAAGCCGGGTGTAATGTGCGCCTTGCGGAGTTAGATCGCTTCGGTAGAGATGGACTACCGTAAGATGCAATGCACCTATGAAGCCTATATTATACCCGCTGAGCGCCTGCTCAACATGCTGGAGATTGGCAGGGGAGATATTTCGGTTGACTCGCCCTAAAGTGAGATGCGGTGAAAAAGGACGCTCTTCCAGGGGATACCCTAACCGGTATGCGGACATTTCAATGCCATGTTGTAGAGCAGCTAGCGTATCTGGCGCGGTCACGCCAACCCAGACAACCCTTGGGCGATGGACATTTGGAAAGGCGCCCACGCTGCCCACACTGAGATCAAAAGGTGGAGTGTTTTCGCCTTCGGTCTGGATCATCTTTTGTAGGGAATCCAGGTTGGCAGTCGATACATCCCCTAAAAATTTCAGGGTCAGATGGATATTTTGGGCAGGTACCCAGCGCACCACATTCGGCGGCATCCTCTGTTTGAGGTCGCTGCTGATTTGATCGAGCCGCTGGGAGATTTCACTGGATAAGTCGAGGGCGATGAAGGCGCGGATTACTGCCATAGGGTCATATTATTCTGAAGTGTAGTCGATCTCATCCTCTCCCGCCTGGAGTACGTGTTCGACAGCCTGGATCAGGTCACTAAATGAGATAGGTTTGGTGAGGTAGTCTGCCGCCCCTGCCCGTAAGGCGGCCTGGATATCGGTTGGCATGGTCTTGGCAGAGATGATCACAATCGGAATATCTGCCAGGCTGTGATCCAGCCGCAACTGCGCCATAATCTCCATTCCTGACAGATCCGGCATCATCAGGTCCAGCAAGATCAAATCAGGTTGTTTTTCCGCAATCACGCCTAACGCAGCCATACCCCCAAACGCGTTGTGCGCCTGGTAGCCATGCAGGCGCAACATTTCGGCAAACATCTCACCGGTATCCCGTTCATCTTCAACAATGACAATATTTCTTTGCGAATTTGGCATTCCCTCTCCAGTGTTGGCATTAATCATACAACAATTTTACTGATTGTCAAACGACAAGGGCGGACCCCAATCTGGAGGGTCAATGAGTACCCTGTGGGCGCTCGCGGGCGTAGTCTTCGGGTGTATCCAGGTCTTTAAGGATTGTGGGTGTGTCCAGGTTAATATATTGAATTTGACCGGCGTGATCGTTCAAAAAATCCCGTAAAGTGGATGGGGGCCGTAAGGAGAATATCTCGGGCCAGAGGGACCGGCTGACCAGCCAGGGATGTCCGCGCCGGTTGTGGTAGCTGGGCACGATTAATGACCCGCTGGATTCCTGAAAGGCTTGCGTAAGCCTGCGGATCGTATCCGCTTCGACCTGGGGTTGGTCGCCCAGCACAATTAGCGTGGCTTTGAGATTTTGACTCAGGGAGGCTATCCCGGTTTGCAGAGAGTGGATCATGTTTTGGTCTGCAAATTTTGGGTTAAAAACCGTTTGTACCGAAAGATGCTGTACCGCAGTTTCTACATGCTCCCGCCCTCCGCCAGTGACAACCCGGATTTCCTCTAATCCGCTCGCCAGTAAAACCTCACATACCCGCGCAACCACCGTTGTATTCCCCCACGGAAGGTTCATTTTAGGTTCACCCATGCGGCGGGATTCACCTGCGGCGAGGACAACAGCTCCGATCTGATACTGGAGGTCAGGCTGATTGGGTTCAGATGGCATGGTTATTGGTTGATCTTACCAAAATCAGCAGGGGTATCGATATCCAGCCCGGCTGAGGCGTTGTGCCAGGGAATCCAGCGCACGGGGTAGCGGCTGAAGATCGCCCGGCCGCCGGTGTCTCCATGTAGCTGGCTCAAATCCTGGAATGTGACCCGGTCAAACAAGACCGGGTTGCCCCGCTGCCCGTCGAAAAGCGGCCCGATGATCGGATTTCCGTCTCTGGAGTGGGTTTCCACCAGGCTGGCAATCAAGCCTGGAGATGTAAGCGGCTGGTCCGCCAGCAGGAAGACTGCTGCACCCACCCTGGGCGATAAAGTCCGGACCCCTGCAGCTACCGATGAACCCTGGCCTACCTCCCATTCAGGATTGAAAATGCATTGTACAGGCAAGTCGGCCACGGCTGCTGAGATCCGATCTTCGTGTGCACCGGTGACCACAAGCACCGGTTTTAATCCGGCGTCCAAGGCAATCCGGGCAGCCCGGTGGACCAGAGTCTCTCCCTGCCAGTCGAGGAGTTGTTTAAGCTGGCCAAAACGGCTGGCGCTGCCGGCGGCCAGGATGATCCCGGCTGTGGCTGTGATGGTCGCGTAAATGACCGGCTCACCTTCAGGGGGATTCAGGCTGCTGATGATCACTTGATCATAATGATCGAGCAGTTGTTCAGCTATTCGCCGGGCGACGGCTTGTTTTTCAGGTGTATCGGCCTGGTTGAGTAAAACGCTGCGCCGGGCCTGACTGGGGATTGCTTTCAGCCCACCGGCTGGGTGAGCAAGGACCCGGATAACGCCTTCTGGTGTGACAGGTTCGCCTGGGATCAGCCCAGAAAGCTGCGCATAGATTTCCGGACGGTGGACCCAATCCGCAATCAGAGGTCTCCCCAATCCGTTTAAACCGGCGCACACCAGCACCTGATCAACCCAATCTGGGATCGCAGGCTCATTTTCAGCAGGCGCTTTTAACGGGTGCAGGCGTGAACCATCTGCCTCGATCAGCAAAGGCCAGCCGCGGCCTTTTGCCAGATCGTGGAGTGTCTCCAGGGCATCAGGCCTGGGACCCGCAATCCGTCCATCTTTGAGTTGTGCACCAGTAAACAATACAACCCCGGACTGGAGTTGCCAGGCGATTGCGGTGACTTCATCAGGAGTATCGATCACAAAATGGGAATCAGCCAGGCTGCATTGCTCCAGCGCCAGGTGGGTGGTTGTGGTGAGCAAGACTGGTCCCATGGCGGTCTTTCGCCGGCTGAGAGCGATGGCTGCAGTAAACATGGCGCTGGTTTTACCGCCGGCGCCTACCAGAGCCATACGGCCGGTATTTCCTAACCGCAGGGCATCGGCAAGGTTCATTTCAGCATTTTGCGTCGTATCTCGGGGCGGCTCAGGATCGCTTCCAAAACCCCGCCACCCACCGCCAGCGACTTTTCGGACACAAATTGAGCGTAACGAGGGTCACAGCGGGGATCCAGATCGCCAATTTTCATGTTGGACTGGACTTGAATCCCGGGTTGGATCAGGCCGCGCAGCAGGCTACGGAAGGGGGCTGTGATTGTTTGCCCTCCGACTTCGGCGATGGGCTGGCCGGCCGCGAAAATCTCGCCTATCCTGGCAGTGGAAGCCAGTATCCCGCTGGCTGGGGCACGCAGCACCCGGTCAGCCTGATGGTCAGCCACGCTTTCGGGAATGCCGGTATCCGGTTGGGCTGTCCCTTCCCAGATGACCCGCCCCAGGAAGTGGCCGCGGTTGGTTTCAATGATCGCGTGGCAGTTCGCGCCCGCAGCAAACCCGGGACCCAGGCCGATCACCAACTCAGCTGCCGTTCTGTCCAGATCAGGGGGCTGCTTGGTCATCCGCCCATCGACCAGAACAGTTGGAGGCAGCTGCTGGCGGATTACACAGTGCGGATCGCTGAGCACTGGGATCTCATTGGCCTGCCAGGCAGCCAGAATTTCATCCAGGTTGATTACTCTGCGCCCGGTGACTCCCTCTACTTGAATTGAGCCGGCATAGATTGCCTCGGCAAACGCCACCGAGCGCCTCACAGCTAAAGGCTGAGGAATTTCGGTGATCAGGATCTGAAACCCGGCGCGATAGCAGCGTAAGGCAACCCCAGACGCCAGATCACCGCCGCCGCGCAGGATCAAAGTTGCCTTATGGATATTCATTAGCGCCAAACGCAGGCTAGATGCGCCCCAGGGCATGCAGGATACGTTCGGGGGTTAGGGGAAACTCGTAGATCCATACGCCTGTAGCGTCATGTACTGCCGATACAACGGCTGGTGCCAGAGGCAAGAAAGGCATCTCTGCCATCCCGCGTGCTCCCCAGGGCCCGCGAGGGTCGCTGTATTCCAGGATCTGGCTGTGGACCCGTTCCGGTACGTCCAGCACGGTTGGGATCAGGTAGGTCGAAAGGTGTTGGGTCTGTACATAGCCACCCTTCTGGACGAAATTTTCCAACACGGCATATCCAGCGGCCTGGACCACTCCACCTTCGATCTGCCCTTGAACCAGCTGGGGATTGATCGCTTTGCCGACATCATTGGTCGAAACCACATCTACCAGGCGCACATGACCGGTTTCGGTATCTACTTCCACCAGGACGGCCTGGGCGACATAACCGTAGGCGAAATTCGGTTCCGATTTACCTGTTTCTGGATCCAGAGGGGTGGTGGCAGGTGGGCGGTATTGGAAAATACCCTGCGCCGGGCGATCTTCGGCTTTCCAGCGCTCTAATGCCAGGCTGGCTGCCCCGCGAATGGCGTTGCCTGCCATAAAGGTCATCCGCGAGGCGGAGACACTGCCGGAGTTCAGGGTGAAGGCAGTATCGGCCGCAACCAGGGTTACTTTATCCAGGGGCACGCCCACACCATCGGCAGCCATCTGGCAAAACACGGTATGCGAGCCTTGCCCAACTTCAGCGCCGGCATGCTTGAGCACAACTTTTTCGATCTCGCTTGTGCCATACAACTCGATGATTGCCCAGCAATTTTCCGGTGCTCCATACGAAAAGCCCACGTTCTTGAAAGCACAGGCAAAACCAATGCCACGTTTTAAGTGAGGTTGGGTGGGTGTGGGATCGAACAATCCAGAATTTGCGACCGGTCGCTCCCAGCTGGAATCCGGCTGCTCCTGAAATCCACTGGTGCGGGCGCATTCTGCAACCACCTGTGGCAGGCTGACTCCTTTGGGCAGTGGAGTGCCGACCGAGAGCAACGAACCTTCCCGCAGCACGTTCATCAGGCGGGTCTGGACCGGATCAAGGCCCAGTTTTTCAGCCAGCCGGTTCATTTGCATTTCGGCGGAAAAAGCACCTTGCGGACCACCAAAGCCGCGAAATGCGCCGCCGGGAATATTATTGGTATAGACTGCATAGGCATCGACTTTTACATTTGGGATCTCATACGGTCCAGTGCACATCAGTGTGGCGTTGCCCAGAACCTTGGTTGAGGTGTAGGCATAAGCGCCTCCATCGGCGATGACTTCGACCTCAGCGGCGATGAGCTTGCCAGTTTTTGAGGCTCCCCAACGCGTTTTCAGGATGTAGGGATGGCGTTTATGATGCCCGATAATCGACTCTTCTCGGCTCCAGATAATCTTTACCGGGCGGTCAATGCCGCGTTCATGCAAGCGCAGCGCGGCCAGCGCCAGGACAATCTGCACCGACATATCTTCGCGCCCGCCGAAAGCACCGCCAATGGCAGGATAAATCACGCGTACCTGCTCCAGGGGAAGAGCCAGGGCATGGGCGATTTGCTCCTGGTCCTCGTGTGTCCATTGTCCAGCAACCTCGACCGTCACCCGGCCTTCCGCGTCGAAATAACTCACGCCAGCTTCAGGCTGTAGATAGGCGTGCTCCTGGGCGGGAGTGTGATATTCTCCCTCAACGATAACATCCGCCTGGGCGAAGGCTGAATCCACATCGCCTTTACGGATGCGGTAATGGCAAAATATATTCGAATCGCGGTCAGGATGGAGAAGTTCTGCCTCTGGCTGGCGGGCCTGTATTGGATCGGTAACAACTGGCAAATCTTCATAAATAACCTGGATCAGTTCCCGCGCCTGGGCTGCGATTTCTTCGGTTTCAGCGATGACCAGAGCGACCTGGTCGCCAACGAAACGCACACGCTCGGCATATGGTTTGCTGGAGCCGGGTCCGCACAGCACCGGTTGATCGGGCATGATCAGGCCATATTCGTTGACCGGGACATCTTTTGCCGTAAGGACCGCCAGCACGCCGGGTAAGGCTTCGGCTGCAGTCGTATCAATACTCTGGATGATGGCATGCGGGCGATTGGCAAACAATATTTTCATGTAAGCCATATTGGGCCGGGAGATATCTCCGGGGTATAGCGCCTGCCCAGTTACTTTGCTGAATGCATCAACTCGTTGTACCGATTGACCGATGGAAGGCATTTCTTTTCTCCAGGAATTGGTTTTTTCTCGATTGAACTCAGTCAGCAAAGATTATACCTCGAGCACTGGACCGAACCAAATTTGAATAGGGCTTGTCTGATCCAAAAGCCTGGGGTATATTCTGTCTGGCTTGAACGGAACCCTATTTTAAGTGAGATTGGTATATGCAGCTTTATTTTATCCGCCATGCCCAGTCCACCAACAATCTGCTTTGGGAGCAAACCAAGGCCAGCGATGGGCGCAGCATGGACCCCGAATTAACCGAAAAAGGCTGGCAGCAAGTCCAACGGCTGGCAATGTTCTTGTTGGAGAACCAGGCACCGACACCGACTGCCACCCATAATTCTCAGAATGGATACGGCTTTGGGCTGACCCATATCTATACCAGCCTGATGGTGCGGGCGGTTGCAACCAGCAGCTTTGTGGCTCGCGCTTTGGACATGCCGCTTTACGGTTGGGTGGATCTGCACGAGGAAGGCGGGATCTATTTGCATGATCCAGAGTCAGGAGAGCGGGTAGGACAACCCGGGAAAGACCAGGCTTATTTTTCAACTCATTACCCTGAGTTAATCCTGCCGGAAGGTCTTGCACAGGATGGTTGGTATAATCGCCCTTTTGAAACCCCGGAACAATGTCAGGAGCGCGTAATCCGATTTCATAATCAGCTGCTGCTCCGGCATGGGGATACCGCCGACCATGTGGCTGTTTTCAGTCACGGAGGTTTTTACAATTCTTATCTCCGTTATCTCCTGGGAATTCAGAGAGAAAGCGATCAATTGTGGTTAGTTTTGAACAACACGGCAATCACGCGCATCGACTTCCGCGGGGATGAAACGATTGTGGTGTATCTGAACCGGGCAGACTTTCTGCCAGCAGATTTGATATCTTAAGTGGTTATCGATAAGGGGTAAGGTTTTTCGGCCAGATACACACCAGCCAGGATCAACACCCCGCCGGTGATCAGGGCGGGGTGGATTGTTTCACCCAGCAAAACTGCTGCTGCAAAGACTGCAATGAGCGGTTCGATATTCTGGATGGCAGCCAGGCTGGAAGCAGGAGCGCGTTGTAAAGCCTGGGTATAGAGCAAATGAGCCAGCCCGGTGCAAAAAAAACCGATCACTAGCAGGTTCAGCCAGGTCATCCAGGGCAGTCCGGCCAGCTCTTGCCAGCCTTTTTGATGGATCCAGACAGGCAGGCTGAAAAGGACACCAACCAGCATCATCCCGCTGGCTGTGACCAGCGGCGGGCGCCCGCTCCCCACATACCGGTTTAATATCGAATAGATCGCCCAGATGATTGCTGAGGCTAGGATCAGCAGGCTGCCAGGCTCAAAAAGCTGTGTACCGTTCAACCAGCCAGTTAAGCCACCCGTGGAGACGATCACTGCTCCCCCTGTTGCCAGCGCAACGCCTGCCAGTTGGATAATGCCCAGGCGTTCTTTCAGAAAGATACCCCCAAATAGGACGATGAATGCCGGCGCGGTGGAGGCCAGGAAAGCGGCGATGCCTGCCGGCGACGTTGCCTGTCCGGTAACCTGCAAGAACTGGTGCAGGGTGACACCCACCAACCCAAGCCAGATCAGGCTGGGCAAATCCGCCCATTTAAAGCCTTTCCACAGATTTCTCTGGCTGGCAACCAGGAACAGGCTCAACCCACCCAGGCTAAACCGGATCACTATCAGGGTGACCGGAGTAGTATCCTGCAAAGCAAGTTTTATCAGGGGAAAGGAGAGTGCCCACAAAGCAATTGCGCTGGCAGTTTCGATCTGGGCAATCCGGGATGAAGAACTCATTGCAATGGAAATAGCTACCCAGCCGATGGATTGCTTACCGCCAGACCATCCAGATAGATCCTGGTGAGCTGGTCTGCAACCATGCTCGTTGGCGGGATTTCTGCAGCATGTGCTGGATAAAAGTAAGGATACATCATCCCCAGCAGCGCCCAGGTGGCGAGCGATGGATCGATGGGACGCAGCTCACCGGCTTGAATCCCGCGCTCGAGGATGCCCTGGATCTTGCTGATAAATTTTTCGTGATACAGGCGATCAAATTTTTGCCTTGCTTTTGGGCCTAGCTGGAACATCTCCTGGCTTGCCAGCCGGATGACTGAACGCTGATTTGCTGGCCACGCCAGGATCAGAACAACCAGAGCTCGGATTTGCACCCGGCTGTCGGATTCATTCGCAATCACCTGATCGACAAGGATCTCGATCTCTTCCAGGAGCTCATTCAGGACCTCGAGAAACAACTCTTCCTTATCCTGGAAGTGATAATAAAGGGCGGCTTTCGAAACACCCACCGCCCGCGCTAAAACGCTCATCGACAGGCCGCGATAGCCTTGAGAGATGAACAGGGCGCGGGCGGCAGTCAGGATCTCATGGCGCATCGATTTCGATTCACCGCTCGATCCAGGTTGTGTCATCGAGTTTTGCCTTTAGCCGAAGGTCGGGAAGAGCGGGCGGGCCCAGGGCATACCCAACAGGATCAGGATAAAGGCTAATCCAAGCCAGATGGCTGCCAGGCGATGTTTCTTGTTAGGTTTATCCGCTTTCCGGGGCAGGCTGACACCGAGGTGGGCGAATACAACCGCCAGAACCATGAGTAAAATGTGTTCAACGGCAAAAAAGCGTATCTCAGCCTGCCCCATAATTGCGCTCATATCAAAGTTGCTGAACGCCTTCAATCCAAAAGGGCTGAAAAACAAATAAAGGACCAGGCCGAGAAGTATCTGAATATCCAGCGACATCGCGAAAAACGAGCCAATTTTGCGATCGGCAGGGATCCAGGCTTGCTTTCCGAACCAGCCAATCAAAGCTCGTAAAACTGCCAGAGCGCCCAGGAAAAGAGCTGCCCAGCGTACGATGTTGTGAATAGCTAATAGCGTACTGTACATACAAGAACCTCCGGGGAGTGATAAGAATGTGATTGCCTACTTACCGACCGGTCAGTAAGCGTTTGAATCGTACCAGAACAATCCAATTTTGTCTATCACAATTTCAAAATTCCCTGGATAACTCAAAAAATAGTTTTATGATAGGATTCAGTCGAAGCAGACTCTTTCATTGAATCCACACAATAATCGCCATGAGGAAGAAAAAATGCCCGATATACCCGACGAAGAAATCCTGCCAATCTCCCTGGAACATAGTTTCTGGACCTGGTCAGCGCAAGGTAAAGTTGCTCCCATCCCATTGGACCACGCCGAGGGGGTGTATTTTTGGGATGTAAACGGCAAGCGTTATCTCGATTTCAATTCCATGGTGATGTGTGTCAATATTGGGCATGGCAACCGGCATGTGATCGAAGCAATTATTGAGCAGGCGCGGACACTGCCTTTTGCCGCGCCTTCGATGGCGACCAGGCCCCGCGCCCGGTTGGGGAAGCTCCTCTCTGAGATTACTCCCGGAAACCTGAATCGCTTCTTATTTACCCTGAGTGGCGCCGATGCCAATGAAAATGCCATCAAGCTGGCTCGCGGCTACACCGGCAAGCACAAAATCCTGGCTCGCTACCGCTCATACCATGGGGCCACTGCCGGGGCGATGGCGCTTACCGGCGACCCGCGCCGCCTGGTATGGGAGCCGAATTTAATGCCAGGCGTTGTCCATTTCCTCGACCCGTATCGCTATCGATCGACATTTCACTCCAATCGCCCGGATATCTCAGAAGCCGAATTTTCTCAAGATTATCTGGCGCATCTGGAAGAGATCATCACTTACGAAGGACCAGAAACCATCGCTGCCATCCTGATGGAAACCGTCACTGGTACTAACGGGATCATAATCCCCCCGCAGGGCTATATGCAGGGCGTGCGGGAAATCTGTGACCGGTATGGGATTCTGATGATTGCCGACGAAGTGATGAGCGGCTTCGGGCGGACCGGCAAATGGTTTGCCATCCAGCACTGGGGAGTAACCCCAGACCTGATGACGATGGCGAAAGGCTTAACCTCAGCTTACGCCCCTCTGGGCGCTGTTGCCATGCGCCCGGAAATTGCCGAATATTTTAACGATCGCGTCTACCAGGGTGGTCTGACCTATAACTCACACCCGATCTCACTGGCAGCGGCGATTGCCAATATCGAAGTCTTGCGGGATGAACACCTGGTGGAACGCGCAGCTGCCATGGGACCGGTTCTCAAACGCCATCTGACGGATCTCGGCGAGCAGCACCCATCCGTGGGGGATGTGCGTTCCATTGGATTATTCGGAGTGATTGAGCTGGTCAAAGACCGTGCCAGCCGTGAGCCGCTGGCGCCCTACAATGGGAACAGTCCAGAGATGGTTGCCATAAAAAAATATCTGCTGGATCACGGATTATTTGTCAGCCAGCACTGGCATACCTTGCTGATAATCCCACCGCTGATTATTACTGAAGAGCAGCTTGCCGAAGGGATGGAGATTATTGACCAGGCGCTTGAGATTGCCGATCAAGCAGTGGTTGGATAGCGCAGCGCTTTGAGCAAGCGCTCATGTTCCATTTTGAAGATGCGGTTCAGGATCGCGAGGCTGACAGCATATGTGGCGTCCATTCCGCTGTAAGATAAGCTGCGGGCGCCCAGGTTTTTGCCCTTACTCAGTGGCGTATCCGACGCGTAGTGAATAATGCCCAGATCGAACCCCAGCCCGTAGAGGTTGACAATTTCATTGACC
>JAJZSS010000008.1 GCA_021849525.1 Chloroflexota bacterium | reverse complement strand
CAATCCGGCAGCTTCGATCAATCTTCCAGCATAATCTTCCGCTGGATTCTTGAACATTGAGCCCAGGCTGGCTCCAGGCGGCTGTGTGCGGTGGCGATAAGCCACAAACTCATCCATTTTTTCCTGTACCTGCTCCATGGTGCTGGTTTGCAGGATCAACCAGGCAGACAGGACGACCGCCTGCCCCGGGTGGGATTTCAACCAGCTTGTCCGGTAGCCATAATCCAGCTCATCCTGCGTCCAGGTTTTGCGCGCTGCTTGATAAGGTTCTTGATCCAATCGGTGCAAGATTTCTGCCACGTGAAGGTTATGAGTCATATCCGCGCCGTGCGCGCCAGCGTTTCCGACCACAGCCCCGCCGACGGTGCCAGGGATTCCGGCCGCCCATTCCAGGCCCGCTAAGCCGTGTTGTGCTGCCTGGCGGGCAATAAGGCCGAAATTTGCTCCTGATTCAGCCCACAGCGTGGGTGGGGTGCGATTAATCTCAAATTTGACCAGGCGTGCCCGGTTCAACACGACCAGACCGCGCACACCGCGATCGCTGACCAGTACATTCGATCCTCCACCCAGGATGTAGAAGGGAAAATCTTCCTCCCACAAGGTGCGGACTGCCAACGCCAGCTCGGCGCGGTTGCGGACTTCCAGGAACCAGTCGGCTGGCCCACCCAGGCGAGCGGCAGTGTAACGCGCCAGCAGGACTTGTTCCTGCAGGCGGGCACCAAATTCACCCCGCAGCCGGGTAATCGTAGTCGGTTCAGCCTGCACAGCCAGCATCCTCAGCCATCCAATCCTTTTTGTTCCTGTAAGTCAGGATTCCTGTACACGTTCGATCAGGCGCATTAAAAGCTCCTTCGATAAAGGGGAGCCTTTCCAGACCAGCTTACCGGTGTCTGCCCGGGTCTTGGGGTCTGGTTGAGCCAGCTTTCTATTCTGCGACCGTCCGGACAATTTGGTCGAGGTCACAGTTACCAACTCATTTTGGATTTCTTGTTCTTTCTTCATCGCCAGGTTCTCCTGTTCAAGAACCTTTGTGGAACCGGGCTGGATCCACGATAGGGGTTGGAGTCAAAGCGATCCGGTAGAGCTTCCAAAAGATGGCGAGTGATCCAATCAGCATCGCCGGCCGATAGGACCAGTACTACATCCCCTGTTTGCAGCTCTGCAAGTAAGTAATCAGCCACCTGGGTCAGCTCAGAGATAAATTGTGCTGCCGGGTGGTTCATTTCAACGGCCACCCGCGAGGCTGAGAAACCATCTGCAGGAGCTGGCTCACGCGCCGGATAGATCTCGGTGACTATTACCCGGTCTGCATGCTCAAAAGCCCTGGCGAAATCGGCATGGAGCATCCGCGTCCGTGAGTAAGTATGGGGCTGCCACACGGTCCAGATCCGCTGCTCGGGGTAGCGCTCGCGGGCAGCAGCCACAGTCGCGCGGATCTCAGTGGGGTGGTGAGCGTAATCATCGATCAATGTGATACCGCCGGCGGTAGGAAAGATCTCAAAGCGCCGCCCGGTGCCGTGGAATTCTTCCAGGGCATGGACAGCTTCGTCCAAGGGTAAGGACAATTCATCTGCTACCGCTAATGCTGCCAGGGCATTGCGCACATTATGCTCGCCGGGAACCTGCAAGCGGACCAGAACTGTCTGGTTGCGAATAACCGCCTCGAATTGCATCCCACTTCCTGCGACAGGCTTAATTTCCTGGGCCCGATAGGGTTGGCCGGCTGTTCTTATGCCATAACCGACAATCCGGCAGCCGTTCGGGTGGATCTCTTCCACCAGACGAGATGCTCCTGAATCATCCACACAATATAGCAGCAGCCCTTTCGGCGGCACCTGGCGGCTGAAAGCCCGAAAAGCGGCGAAGTAGTCGGCTTCGGTCGGGTAGAAGTCAGGGTGATCATGCTCGATGTTTGTGATGATCGCTATTTCGGGATTCAGTCCCAAAAACATGTGATCATATTCATCGGCTTCGATAACGAAATATGGGCCGCGCCCGGCATGGGCGTTGGCGCCCAGGTTGGCTGCCACACCGCCGATGATATAGGATGGATCCTGATGAAGCTGGTTGAGCAGCCAGGCGACCATCGCAGTTGTAGTCGTCTTCCCGTGGGTGCCAGCGATTGCTAATGTCCATTTACCGGCTGTAAGGCGTTTAAGAAAGTCGGCGCGCTTGAGGACGGGTATCCCTGCCGCCTGGGCTGCCTTGACTTCCGGGTTTGTATCTGGAATTGCCGATGACCGGACGACCACATTGGCTCCACGAATGTTATCGGTGTGATGTCCCACGAACACCTGCGCGCCGGCGGCTTGAACTCTGGCAGCCAGCGGGGAGAATGCCCGATCTGATCCGCTGACCTGGTACCCGCTTTCCAGCAGGACCTGGGCTATCGCAGATAAGCCGGTGCCTCCAATCCCAATCAGGTGAATGTGTTCCATAGTTCCCATCTATATCAAATAAAAACAATAATGATGAAAAGAAATGCGACGCCAACTGCAAAATAGATCCACGGAATGGTCAGCCATTCCGGTGGGAGCAATTCAATCAAACGCAGTGCAGAATCATATTGGGGAAACCCGGGCTGCAAAGGCAGGATTGCTTCGAATGGATAGCCGGCTTTATGTAAGAACCACCACAGGCTGCCAACGACCAGGTAGCCATTGAAAGCACCCAGCAAGAAACCCAGCAGCGTGTCTTGCAGATGTTCGCGGGCGAAACGGGCACCTTGCAGGGCTCTGATGTTGGGCGTCTGGTAGCCAAAAAATACAAGCATCACGACGATTGTTGTGCGCATCCAGAATTGGGATACACCACCGACGGCCGCAATCGAGTTTCGAACAATGCCTACATAAGTTTCCAGTACGGTGATGATGAAAAGCCCCAGAGCCACGCTGAAGGTCACCATGAGCTCTTTAGCCCAACCGCGCATCGCGCCAATAATGGCGAAGAGAACGATATACATCCAGAAAAGAACATACAGGCTAACCATGGACCTCTCCTGGGAAACTGGGTTCCATCATGGCTGACAGGATACGGGCGATCTTTTCAGCCGAATGGGCTTGCGTAAGGGTACTCATGGCTTTTCGCATCTGGTTAAGCTGCTCGGGATTGCTGAATAGATCAGTAACAACCGGGAGCATTTGTTCGCTCAATTGAGCATCCTGGACAATTCTGGCAGATCCGTGACGAGCGAGATATTGGGCATTGGTCTGTTGGTAGCGCCAGGCATATGGATAGGGCACCAGAATCGCAGGCAAGCCGAAGAGAGGTAACTCACCAAGCGTAGAGGCACCTGCTCGCGCCACCACCAGGTCGGCTGCTGCTAAAGCTGCACCCATTTCAGAATGTAAATAGGGATAAGCATGGTAGCGCGCCGCCTGTGCTGGAGTCAGACTGGCTTTTTGGGCTTCTACAGACGACCAATCGAGCTGCCCGCTGATATGGATGATCTGGGTCAATGACAGCAGCCCATAGAGATTGTTAATCACAGCTTGATTAATCGAACGCGACCCTTTGCTGCCGCCCGTCACCAGGAGAACTGGCTCGTCCATCGATAATTCAAATTTTCGCCGGGCTGATTCGCGATCCCAGGACTGTAAGTCAGAACGGGTTGGGTAACCGGTCACAACGACTTTTTGGGTACTCCCGAAGTATTTCTGGGAGTCGGCTGTAGTTACCGCGATCCTCGATGCGTAGCGGGAAATCATTTTCAAAGCCATTCCTGGTTCGATATCCGGTACAAAGACCAGGTAAGGCAGCTTTCGTCCGGCATACGCCATCGGTCCGGCGACGTAACCGCCGGTGAAGAAGAGCGCCTCGGGTTGAAATTGGTCGAGGATCTGGCGTGAACGGCTGACGCCGCGCAACACTTGCATGATGTTACGCGGCAAACTTCGCCATCCCACGCCATGGATGCCGGCTGCGGGGATCTCGGTATAGGGCACACCAGCTCGCTTGACTAACTCTGCCTCCATGCCGCCAATGCCTCCGACCCAGAGTATCTCTGCTGCAGGATTAATCCTGCTGAATGCCTGCAGAACGGCGAGAGCGGGATACACTCCTCCGCCTGTCCCACCGGCGCAAATCAACAACCTCACCGAATTTACTCCATACCTCTTCGCGTTTTTTAGCAGACTGGCGAGAGATATTCATCAAAATACCCATGCCAGTCAATGACACAACCAGGTTTGAGCCTCCTGCGCTCATAAATGGCAGCGCATTCCCGGCAAATGGAACCAGGTTGACCATGACCGCCATATTCAGGAAAGCCTCGAAAGTGATCCAGACTGTCAAACCGCCTGCCAGAACTTTGCCCATCTCATCCGGAGCGCTCATGGCAATCGCCATTCCTCGCCACAATAAGATGGTGAAGAGCCCGACCAACAACACAGATCCAATCAGGCCTGTCTCTTCGCCAACCACTGCGAAGATGCTGTCTGTAGATGGAAAAGGCAAACCGGTTAGCTTGGTGTCGGCTTTACCTATGCCTACACCCAGGATGCCGCCCTTCGCAAATGATTCCATCGAACGCAGCACATGATAGGAAGATTGGCCCACATCCTGCCAGCCAGAGCGGTAATCCTGGAATCTATGGCGACCAGTATCTGTCACGTTGACTACCAGGATACCAATCACCAGCGAGATCACGACCAATAAGAATATCTGCCTTTTCTCCCCGCCTGCCAAAAAGAACATAATCCCGCCCAGAAACAGGATCGTGAGCGTCGCGCTATAATCAGGCTGTAAGGCAATCCAACCGACTATGAGACCCAGGATCAGACCCAACGGGATCAAGCCAAAAGTAATGGCGTTCAGGCGCTCTCGTTTGGCATATAACCAGACTGAAAGGTAAATGATTGTTACGAGTTTGGCTAATTCACTGGGTTGTACCGAGCCCCGGAAAAGGGTTCGTACCGCGTAATTGCGTTCCTCGCCGAAGAGTAGCACAGCAATCAGGCTCAAGATTGTCACAATCAAGGCTGGTAGAGCGATCTTACCAAGGTGATGGTAATCGATAAATGTAATCAGAGCTGCAACGCCGATCCCCAACAATGCCCAGATGACCTGCCGCTGAAAGATCATCGTCGGTGAGCCATAGATCTGGATCGAGTCGTCCCAGCTGGCTGAATGGACCATGATCAAGCCGAAAATAACCAGGGCAATCAGGGTTAACATTAAAGGGACATCAATACCCGCTAATACCTTGCGGTTTTTAGCGGTTGGCTTAAAAAAGCCTTCTGGGTTCAATGAAGATCTTTTACCCATCGACTGAAACATTCTCCACGCTCCTCAAAATCCCGGAATTCGTCAAAACTGGTTCCACCTGGGGAAAGCAGCACCACATCACCAGGTTCGACAAATTCGGCTGCGACATGAATAGCTTCCCGTAAGTCTTTACAGCGAGCGATAGTGAGTGGTGGTCGCTCGCCGCGCTCTTCAGGATGCAAGTTGCAGGCCTGAAGAGAAGAAAAAATTTTCTCCGCAGCCTCTCCAAAAACTACCAGATGATCCACTCGCTGCGAGACCAGTGTCGCAAATTCATCCCAGGGAAGGTCTTTGTCTCTGCCGCCAGCCAATAAGATCAACGGCTCTTCAAATGCGCGGATGGCAGCCATACTGCGTTCTGGAGCTGTAGCAATGGAATCGTTGTACCAATCGGCTCCGTGCCAGCTACGCACAAACTCCAGGCGGTGAGGAACTCCCCGGAAATTCTCTACTGCGGACTGCATGGCAGACACCGGGAGATCTGCTGCTGCTGCAATTGCACAGGCCGCCAGTACATTATTCAAGTTATGCTCACCACGCAGTGAGATCGCATCCCGGTTAAAAAGGAAAAGGTCAGCGAAGGGATGGATCGTCTGCAGGCGTAATTCATTTCCAGAAAGATAACTTCCTTCCCAGTTGAATTGTTCTGTCTCTGGTCGCTCCATTCCAAAGGTCATCAGCCGCCCGGCAACTTTGTCTGCCAGGCTTTTCGCACCCGGGTCTTCCCGACTCAGGACAGCGATGCCCTCCGGAGACTGGTGGGCCAGGATGTGGGTTTTGGCAGCAGTATAGGCTGCCATCGTCACATGCCGGTCCAGATGGTTGGGCGTGATATTCAAAACAGCCGCAATGTGTGGCGAAGTGTGCATTAGCTCCAATTGAAAACTGGATAGTTCCATGATAGCCAGATCCGCGACCTGCATCTCATCCACAACACTGATCAATGGTTTACCGATATTACCGCCTACCCAAACTTGCCCGGGCTGCCTGGCGCTGCGAGCAATTTCACCCACCAGGCTGGTTGTAGTCGTTTTACCCGCCGACCCCGTGATCCCGATAACTCGACAGGGAGCCGCTTCCAGGAAAATCTGCGAGTCATTGGTAAGCCGGATACCTCGCTCGACTGCTGCCTTCACGAGGGGATTGGTGAGCGGTACACCCCCGGAAACTGCCAGCCAATCTGTCCCTTCCAGGAGGCTCAGCGGATGATCTCCCAGGACCCACTCTATTCTCGTTTGTTGCCCAACCTGCTCGTCAAATTGCTGCCGGACGCTTTCCAATTCCTGCGAGCTGCGGCGGTCATTGATTACCACCTGAGCATGGTGTTTTACCAGATATGCTGCCAGGGCCAGCCCTTGGCGGGCTGCGCCGACAATTACCACTCGCTGAGTCTGCCAATCCTGTTTCATACGACCGCCAGGGCAACGCCAATCATGGCGGCGAGCAGACCAATCAACCAGAAGCGCTGCACTATCTGTGTTTCGCTCCACCCAAGAAGCTCGAAATGATGGTGGAGTGGCGCCATTTTGAACAACCGTTTCCCGCCAGTCATCTTGAAATAACTGACCTGCAGGACAACGCTCAGGGTGGTGCTCATCGGGATAATCGCAATCACGGGTAGAAGCACCCACTGTCCGGTCATCAATGCAACCACACCCAGAGTAGCGCCTAAGGCGAGGGATCCTGTGTCGCCCATAAATAACATTGCAGGGTGCACATTGAACCACAGGAACCCAAATATGGCGCCAACCACGGTAAAACAAAAGCGAGCGATAAAAACCTGACCTTGTAAAAGTGCGATCCCACCATAGGTGGCCATGGCAGTGGCCGTAATCAAGCCTGCCAGCCCGTCTAGGCCATCCGTGAGGTTCACGGCATTCGAGCTCAAAACGATGATGAAAGCCGAGACCGGGATATAAAAAAAGGGGCTCAGCTCGATCTCATTCTTAAATCCCGGTAAATATAAGTTTGGTACATCCAGAATATAATAAAGGCCCCAGGCTGTACCAATTGCCAGCAGCCATTGGAAGAAGAATTTCGTCCCGGCTCGCATCCCCAAACCACGGCGTTTGCCCCGCAGCCCTTCCCAATCATCCACTGCGCCCAAAATGGCATAAAGGACCAGTACCAGCATCGGCAGCATGATGGAGCGCCCCAGGACAGATGTAACCCCGATTACCGAGCTGGCATTCATCATCAGTGTGATGAGCACGACAGGGACAACGATCATGACCCCGCCCATTGTAGGCGTTCCGAATTTGGTAAAGTGCCGTTCCGGACCTTCAACCCGGATTTCTTTGCCAATTTTCAGGTGGCGCAAGATCCGGATCAGCGGTTGTCCCCAAATAACCGTGATCATAAAGCTTAGACCCGCCAGCGCCAGTGCCAGGGAATACCGGGTCATTGATTCTGGTACTCCAGGGCTGTAACAATGAGATCCATCTGCATGCCACGGGAGCCCTTGATCAATACAATCGTCTGGTCGTCCAGCCGGTTTTCCAGGAATTGGATGGCTTGAGGGCAATTTTCTACACTGGCAATGGCTGAGCTGTTCAAACCGGCGTCACGTGCGGCTTCGGCGATAAATCTTCCGCGCTCGCCCACTGTGATCAATTCATCTACAACCTCGGCCGCGCGTACACCCACCATCTCATGCCCCATGCGTTCATATTGCCCCAATTCCAACATGTCTCCCAGGACGGCGATCTTCTTGCCGGATAATTCATCCAACAGATTCAAAGCTGCCAGGGTAGATTCTGGGGATGCATTGTAAGTATCGTCAATAATCAGTGCTCCTGATGGCGCTCTCACGGTCATCATGCGCAGCTGCGTATGCGGTGAGCGCAGCCCGTTGTAAATTTCCTGCCAGGTGAGGCCTTCCACCAGACCGATGGCGGCCGCGCGCAAGGCTGTGTGCACAGAGTGGCGCCCGATGAGCGGGACGCGCAGATGGATCGTCTCGTTGCGAAAATGTAAACGAAAGCGAATTCCTTCCAGTCCCAGCCCTTCGATGCCATCTGCCCACAGGTCGGCATGAGAATCTAACCCATAAAAAAACACTCTGGCTCGTGTGAGGTTCGCCATTTCACGTACCCAGGTATCGTCATAATTCAATATGGCGATACCGTCCGGAGCAGGGGGTAGAGCCTGTACAAGCTCTGCTTTACCACGAGCGATCATTTCCTGTGTGCCAGCTCGTTCGGCGTGGACGGTGCCGATGTTGGTGATAATGCCGATTTGAGGTCCGGCGATATCACACAATAGGGCAATTTCACCCGGGACATAGAAACCCATCTCCAGGACCGCGCGTTGGTGGGCGGAGCTTAATTGAAGGATGGTGAGAGGCAAGCCAATTTCATTGTTCAGGTTTCCTGGATTGCGTAATGTACGGTAGCGCTGTTCGAGCACTTCCGAAACCAGTTCTTTAGTCGTGGACTTGCCTACACTACCCGTGATCCCAATAACCTTTATATCCAGTTTGCTCCGCCAAAAACGGGCGATTTGTTGTAAGGCAACAACGCAATCGTCCACCCGCAGGCAGAGCGGAAACTCTAAATTGTTAAGGTACGCCAGTTCACACTCTTTACGCAGATCGAGCACGGGCAGGCTGGAGGGCAGATCACGCTGTACTAAAGCCAGGATAGCACCGTGTTTAATCGCTTCTGGGACATAATCATGTCCGTCGACTTTTTCTCCGGGTAAGGCAATGAACAAAGCACCCGGATTGACCTTGCGTGAATCGATCACCGCCTCCGTGATCACTTGATGAGCTTGTTCGGGGCGGGTGCCGCATAAGGCTTCTAAGATATCAGCAAAGGTCAGCATACCTTTCGTTGCAGTTTATCGTCGACGATCTGCAAGCCTCTCTTATAATCCGGTCTATTGCCCGTAGAGCTTGAGACGCACAAAGTCGGGCGGAATATCCATCAGCACTACCAGGTCTTCAACAACTTCTCTGAACACCGGAGCAGCTACAATCGAACCCCAGATAGCAGTTTGAGGTTTTTCAAGCCAGATAAAGACCAGGAACTGGGGGTCATCCGTGGGTCCCCATCCAATAAAGGAGGCGTTGGTCAGGTTGCTGGTATAACCATAGGGCGTAGGAATTTCCGCCGTGCCGGTTTTTCCTGCCACCCGGTAACCAGTGATCAGGGCGTCGGATGATTCAGTCTCTAACGATCGGGCAAGCATTTCTGTGAGCGTATGTGCAGTTTCCTTCTTGATTGGTGTGCTCAAAGTGCGGAGCTCAAAATCTTGCTGATTGCCATTGTGGATCATTGAGCGGACGACATGGGGCGTCATGATGATGCCGTCATTGGCGATTGCCGAAGCAGCGGTTGCCATTTGCAGCGGCGTTGCAGCGACACCCTGTCCGAATGAATTGGTGCCTAAATCGGCGTCATACCAGTCATGATCCCCTGGTGTTTTCAGGCGTCCGGATACTTCGCCAGCCATATCGACACCCGTAAGCTGCCCAATACCGAAGGTATCCATATATTTATAGAAATCGCCAGCGCCAATTTGTGTGGCGATCCAAGCCAGGCAGACGTTGAGGGAGTGCTGCATGCAGCCCTGCATGTCTTGCGGACCCCAGGCGCCGTAGTTCCAGTTGTAAATTGTGGTACCACCGATTTCGAAAGCGCCGGTATCCAGGAAGGAAGTCTCTGGTTTAACCGCGCCCGAATCCAATCCGGTAGCCATGGTAAATATTTTATAAGTCGAGCCGGGTTCAAATGCCTGGCTGATTGCCGGGTTGTACTGGGTGCCAGGAGGGAAAACCTGCCCATAGTTCTGAAACTCATTCGGATCGAAGCGGGGCGTGGTTGCCAGGGCCAGAATTTCACCAGTTTCAGGATCCAGAACCACAATCGTGCCTGATTCAGCACCATTCTCGTCAATGGCATTATCGATAATCGATTCCATCTGGGCTTGAATCTGGCGATCGAGGGTAAGAATCAAATCTGCCCCGTTGGGAACCTCGGGTACATCCTCCAGGAGCTGAGGGTCTTTGGGGAGCCAGATGGTCTTCGGTTTATCGGCGAGCAGGCTGTTGAAGTATTCTTCTACCCCGAAGTAGCCGATGCCATCACCATTGACAAACCCGAGTATATTCGCGCCGACCTGCTTTTCAGGGTAAACCCGTTTCAGGCGCTTCAGATAACTGAGCCCCCGCAAGCTGGGGGGATTCTCATCTTTATCCTTGGGGCTATCCTGGAGCACACGCTCTTTCATCACCTCATATTGGTCAATCTGTTCCTGAGTCGCTGTCTGAGTAAGTACCCGGTAGACCTGGTCTGGCCTGGCTTCGAGCTCTGCTGTAGCTCTCACTTTGTCGTAATCGAGGCCGAACACGACACTGCAAATCAAGGCGATCGTATCGGGGTTTCGTACCTCAGCCAGAGTAATGCCCACTTCATAGACAGTTTCATTGCCCGCCAGAATATTCCCCCAGCGGTCAAAAATCTGACCGCGGGCTGGAATAATATTGTGCGGTTCCCAGGCGAACTGATCCCCATACGCTTTAAGCTCTTTGATCTGGGCCGGATTGGCCTGAACCATAATGATGCGAGCCAGAATTAAGAGCGGGAAGACAGATAGGATGATCCCTAAAAATGAAAAACGCCAGCCTGGCGAAGGGTTTTTCATGGCTGTACCCTCAGGAGGGTTGGGAAGAGGGGTGTCCGCGCCTGGCGACCCAACCATTCAAGCAGTGATTCAGTATATTGGGCCGGAATCTTGCTGCTGGTATTCTGGGCAACCGGAAGGCTGGCCTGTGGGGCCAGCTGGACTGGCTGGCGACCGGCATAACCTGGAACAAGTATGAAGGTGGTCTCTTCGGTGGTTATCGTGCGAAAGCCCATTTGTTTTGCACGAACCTCCATGACGCCAGAAGCCGTGATCAGCGCCAGCTGCGTGCGCAGATCTTCGTTTATTTGCTGCAACTCTTCTACGGCGCTTTGCATGGTGAGGATGCGTCGCCCAATTGCTGTGGAACGAGCACTGATATCCAGGTATGCATAAGCAGCCAGCATGCCGAAGATGATCGCTACCAGGACGATACCGATTAATTGACGCTGGATACGCCAGGGCGCCTGGCTATGAGCTTGTTTTAGATTACTTCCTCGCACCATAATTACCTCCTGCGGGTTGACCAGCAGCTCTTCCGAGCGATGAATAAGACTGGTGCCAACAGGTTTGCAACAACTGTGCCAATTAAGGTAAATCCCGGCTTGCAGGGGATTTATTTATCCGGCAGTTTGACCGGGAGTTTCTCTGCGATTCTGAGCACGGCACTCCGCGCCCGAGGGTTCAGGGCGGTCTCCTCTTCCGATGGGCGAATAGGAGAACGTGTCAAGATTTTAAGAACCGCCTGGTGCCCGCAGGTACACACCGGCTGGCTGGGAGGACAGATACAATCCCGGCTTTCCCTCTGGAAGTAATGCTTCACAATCCGGTCTTCCAGAGAGTGGAAGGCAATGATCGCCAGCCTGCCACCAGGCAGAAGTGCAGCAACTGCCTGGGGTAACACGCTTTGCAAGTTTTCAAGTTCCTGATTCACCTCGATCCGTAGAGCCTGGAAGGTACGAGTAGCGGGATGGAGATGACTTTTTCGCCGTTCAGGCCCGCTGGCCCTAAGAACGATCTCAGCCAGCTGGTGAGTGGTATGGATAGGGCGAGACCGGACGATTGCCCGAGCAATTTGGCGGGAGCGCCGTTCCTCACCGTAGCGGAAAATCAAGTTGGCGAGGTCTCGTTCAGGCAGTTTGTTTACCAAGTCAGCCGCGCTCACCGGGTTTTGGGGAGAGAAGCGCATATCCAGAGGTGCATCTACCGCAAACGAGAAGCCACGCGCCGCTGTGTCCAGCTGCATAGATGAGAGCCCCAAATCAAGTAAGATTCCATTTACCCCCTCCCAACCTGTGCGCGTGATTTGCTCGCTCAGAGTGGTGTAGGATGCCTGAACCAGGCTGACCCGTTCTCCAAACTCTGCCAAACGCTGGCGAGCAAGCTCAAGCGCCTGAGGATCGAGATCCAGGCCCAGGAAGCGGCCGTCTGGCTGGCTGGCTTGCAAGATACCCCAGGCGTGGCCTCCAGCGCCGACTGTGCCATCCATATATGCTCCACCCCGGATTGGCTGCAAAGCGTGTATAATTTCATGGTAAAGAACCGGTTGGTGTGGGAGGTGTTCTCCCGTTGTTTGGCCTACCATAGCACATAGGGTAGGGCTGGTTAACCAAACAATATTGAGTAGGGCTCAAATCGGCTGGCATTAGCTTCTGGATCCTGAAGCAATTCTAGCTGGCCTGCCCAGCGCTCAAGTGACCAGATTTCAACGTACTTACCTGCGCCAACGACCACAGCTTCGGAATTGATACCAGCTGTTTCGCGCAAGTACTGTGGGATCAAGATCCGGCCGGCTTTGTCGAAATCAGCCCGGCTGGCAGTCGAGAATAAAAGCCGGCGCAGCAGGCGAGCGTTCGCATCCGTCAGGCTGGCTTGATTCAGGCGCTCATAGATCTGATCGAAGGTGGCTTCGATTAAAATAAGTAAATTTGAATCGAAGCCCTGCATAATATATGCACCTTCAAGTGTCAAGGTGTCACGAAATCGGGCTGGAATGGTTAGCCGGCCTTTTTCATCGAGGTTGTGATTGTACTGGCCTAAGAAGAACATAAGTTCTAACCTATCCTTTAACGGCAGAACGCCGGCCTATCCCGGCGTCCCACTTTCTCCCACATTTGCCCACAAGTACACACAGTATATACGAAATCGATCTGTTTTGCAAGAGTTTTTTATGATTGCAATGTTTTCGCACCTCCTTTCATTTCTGCAAAGGCGATATCTCTTCTCTATAAAGGTATGTTTATGAACCCAAATCACTCCCTTCGCCATCTGTTTGTTGGATTGGATCAAGAAGTTCCCTTGCTGGATGGACAAAAACGGGTTTACGTTAACCTGGATAATGCCGCCTCGACTCCAGCTTTACTTTCAGTTCAGCGGGCTGTGGATGAATTTATGCCGTATTATTCCAGTGTTCATCGCGGCACCGGGTTTAAGAGCCAGATTTCGACCCATGCATATGAAGCTGCTCGCCAGATTGTCCTCGATTTTCTGGGCGCAAATCCACGCCAGCATACCTGTATATTCGGAAAAAACACAACCGAAGGGATTAACAAGCTGGCGCGCCGCTTTCCGTTTTCGCCTGAAAAGAATGTTGTCCTGACCAGTGGCATGGAGCACCACTCGAACGATTTGCCCTGGCGCCGGGCTGCGCACACGATTCACGTCCAGCTCACGCCTGACGGGCAACTGCTTGAGTCTGACTTCGATACTCAATTAGAAAAGTATGCCGGACAGGTTGCCCTGGTAGCGATTACTGGAGCCAGTAATGTTACCGGTTATTTGAATCCCATTCACCGCCTGGCGGAGAAAGCCCACCATGCTGGGGCTTATATTCTGGTGG
>JAJZSS010000536.1 GCA_021849525.1 Chloroflexota bacterium | reverse complement strand
CGAGCAGGTCAACCAGGCCATCACCCAGATGGACGACGTGACCCAGCAGAACGCCGCGCTGGTGGAGGAAGCCGCAGCGGCGGCCGAGAGCCTGCAGGATCAGGCTGCCAGACTCGCCGAGGCGGTGAGCGTGTTCAAGCTGGATGGCATGAACAGCCCGCGGACGGAACTGCCGGTGTTGAGCGATAGGGTCAGGGCCTTGCCGAATACCCTGAAGGCCAAGCCCAAGGTGGCGCTGTCCACCTCCGTCGCGCGTCCGAAGAAGCTGGCAGCCGCCGGTGGCGGCAACGGGGAGTGGGAAGCGTTTTAACGTGCTGAATATTCCCGCGTAGTGTCCGTTATGGATAAGCCGCGATCAAAATCCGACACCCAGGCTTGGCCTCGGATATCGCCGATCGCGTTGCATCGATCGAAATGAGGAGTGAGGAGAAATTCCCCGCTTTTTTATTTGGCTTATCAATCAGTATATTTATATATTATAAATTTATTTTATTAATGTTCTTTTCACGTCTGGACACTAGGCTTCGGTAGCCAGCTCACCAAGGGAGGTACTGAAATGCCGGGCCCAAAGGAGTCCGGTGAAATGGTGATTTTAGCAGTCGATAGGCCGTACTGCGCGGCATTAACTTTATTCAAAAGGAATGGAATATGAAATTTAAAAAGGCACAGTTAGCTGTAGTGGTGGGTATGACGCTGGCCTCTTTTTCGCTCGCGCACGCAGGTACCGGAAGTGGGGAGGTGACTTTCATTCACATGGGCGACTTGCATGGCCATCTGATTCCCCATCCGAACGTTCGCAGTGATGGCAAGGGACAAAACGAGGGCGGCGTGGCGCGCATCTACTCGCTGATTGAGGATATTCGTCGGGCCAACCCCCGGCAAACCATGCTGGTGAATACAGGCGACACGCTCCACGGCGGTGCTGAAGCCCTGTTCACACAGGGCGGTGCAATGATCAAGGTGCTGAACCTGTTCGGTATCGATGCGTACGCCCCCGGAAACTGGGATTTTGTATACGGCGCGGATAAATTCGTCGAATACTTCGTCAGTAAACCGGCCAAGGCCAACTGGAATCCTGTTATTTCCAACCTTTACTATGACGGCTATCCCGGCGCGGAAGCCAAAAGTGGACAGCACGTTGTGGCGCCTTACACGATCAAGACCATTAACGGCTTGCGCATCGGAATTTTGGGGTTTACCTCTGACCGGGGGCCGCAAGCGGGTGATCCTAACATCACGAAAGGATTGAAATTTACCGATGGCGCAGCGGAGTATGCGAAATACGTCAAAGTGCTGCGGGATGAGGAAAACGTGGATTTGGTGGTGGTGATATCCGAGCTTGGATTGCACAGCAATCTGACCCTGGCTGACCAGATTCCGGGTGTGGATATCATCCTCTCATCCGACAAGCACGAAATCACCATTGAACCCATCGTCTCCAAGAACGGCACCCTCCTTGTCGAGCAGGGGATGGATGGCCAGGCGATTGGTGAATTGAAGGTGAAGGTAAAGAAGGGTGAGATCGTCGACAAGAAATATGTTTCTCACCGCATCACAGACAGCATCAAGGCCAACCCGACCATAGCCGCTGCCGTGAAGTCCGTCCGCCGATCCTATGTCGCGGGACCGCAATTTCAGGCCGGAAAAGTCAGGAATCCCTTCAATGGTTCGTTTTTGCGCTATCCGATCGATACGGTCATAGGCCAGACCAAGATACCGTTGTACCGCAGCAACTTTAGCGGCGAGGTGATGCCTGCCGTGATCGAGGGCAGTTCCCACGATTTCCTGGCCGATGCTTTCCGGGCCATGACGGGGGCCCAGTTAGGCGCCATCACGGGATTCCGCTATGGCACAACGGTAGGTGTCGGACCGATCAAGCTGGAAGATATCTATCATTACATGCCGATTGGACCCCAGATCGCCAAAGGCCAGTTGACCGGTGCGCAGATCAAAAAGAAGCTGGAAGGCAAAGCGCAGGGTGAGCAGGGCCGCGAGGGAGAATGGGTCAACGGCTGGACGGCGGGGTATAGCGGGCTGACCGCAGACTTCGATCCTCTGGCGCCCGCAGGGAATCGCTTCAGCAATATTGTGGTTAATGGCAAGCCTTTGGACCCTGCGGCCAGCTATACCGTCGCCGGTTTCTATTACGATCAGGTGCCCACTTTGATCAACCGTATCCCCGCCCAGGATATCGCCGTGCTCAAGGACAAGGATGGCAGCGTTCTTGACGGCACGGATGTGGTGAAAAGCTACGTGGAATCCTTGGCGGACCGGGCTGTCACCGCCGACAATTTGCGCCTGAACCGTATCCGCCTCCTCAATCCGTTGCCAGCAGAAGAACATGGCATACGTGAAATGCAGCCGCTCGGAGCCAAGGCAAAATAAAAAACCATGCGCGCTACAGGCCCAGGGCCTCAAAACCGCATCTGCGGACGAGGGAGGTTCTGGGATATCTCCATAATCCCGCCACAAAAGGGCTGTGGTGAATTTTTAATTCAAGTAT
>JAJZSS010000535.1 GCA_021849525.1 Chloroflexota bacterium | reverse complement strand
AAATTCTCCAGCAGCAGCTCGATGCCGGCATAATCCAGGGCTTCTATCGAGCGGCGTAAGTTGTCGTACAGGATTTTCGTATCCCGGATTGGATGGTCCAGGCTCATCGCACCGGGGTGAACGATAACTTTGGGCGTGCCGATAAAATGGGGCGCCATTTCGCGGGTCAGGTTGATCGCTTTTTGCATCATGGCCAGCGACGCCAGGCGTTGATCTTCGTCTTGGGAGCATAGATCAACCAGTGTGCGCTCGAAGAATTCAGGAGCATGTACGACCAGCTTCAGGTTCAACTCCCCGCCAGAATAATGGTCATCCAGGTCCTGGTCGGTGAAGTGATATTCCAACATGCGCGGCTGGTAAGCCAGCAGCTCTTCGTAATCACGGAAGCGTACTGTAAAGCCATAATCCATTGGCAAAACATGGGCTGTGTCCAGCTCCACCCGCTCACCCAGGTCGCGATCCAGGAATGGCTCATCCTCTTCAATGTTCCGCTCGGCGACCCTGCCAACGAGGCGCAGGTAATTCTGCGGCGAAATGCCTAAAGCCGGTCCTTTCACGGCGACCATTTTCGCGGTGATCGTCTCGCCTGGTTCGATCTTACGCGTGGCAACCAGGCTTTTCCCCAACACTTCGCGGTTTAAGATCTCGCCCCGCGACATGAATTTCTCGTTCCCAGTTCCCATCGCCTGGGCTACCTGGCGGATATCCCGGACCATCTTCGAGAAGCCCTGCGGCTCCAGGCTGGAGGCATGATCGGGCCCATCCATGGTGCGGTCCAGGGTAACGTGGCGCTCAATGATGCTGGCTCCAAGGGCAGATGCCACCGTTGACACAGCGATGCCGCGTTCATGCCCGGAGTAGCCTACCGGAACCCCGAAGCGCCTGAGCTGGTGCATGAAGCGCAGGTTGATATCTTCGAAGGCTGCCGGGTAGGTACTGTTGCAGTGCAAGAGGGCGAATTCGACCTGGCGTTCTTTAAGGAAATCAACCGTACATTCAACTTCTTCCATGCGTGACATGCCGGTAGAAAGGATCATTGGCTTGTTTTTTTGCGCCAGATGATCCAACAGGGGCAGGTTGGTTATGTCGGCAGAGGCGACTTTGTAAGCCGGCACGCCGAGCGTTTCGAGGAAATCGGCGCTCTCGGCATCAAAGGCAGAACACATAAAGGTAATATTGCGCGCCCGGCAGTGCTCGAGGATGCGATGGTAGGCATGTTCCGGCAGCTCCACCTGCTGCAGGATGGGCAGCATATAACGCAGGGTTTTCTCACCGGCGTTGGCATTATCCAGATATTTTTTGGCGTATAAGTTGTCCAGATTGCGTTTTTGGAATTTGACGGCATCAGCGCCGGCATCTGCTGCGACATCAATTAACTTTAGCGCCAGGTCGAGCAGGCCATTGTGATTGACGCCAATTTCGGCGATGATATAGGTAGGCTGATCATCACCAATTAGCCGTTCACCAATTTTAATATAGGGCATGCAGTTCTCCGATTAAGGGTGTCAATCCGGAAGAAAATCAGCGGGTATGGATTGTGAATTTAGCGAGAAAGATGGAAGCCCAGATCATCCCAGGTCAATTCGCCAGATTCGAGCAGCCGCTCGGCGCGTCGCCAATCGTCAACCGAATCTATGTCGATCCATTCGCTGGGATCGATCACCAGGGGCAGGATCCGCTCCCCGGTCATGGAATTCTTTTCTAACAGGGTATCGCTCCAGGCAGCATCGACATAACCTGTCTGCCAGTAGACTTCTGGCAGCGCCTGGCGCGGCTGGTTGTATGGCTCTGGAACGCCGAGATCGACCAGGGGCTGCATAAAACCGTTTGGCTGGATGCGCCACATCTTGAATGGATTCTGGAACGGAACACAAACTGTGCGTACAGCATCCGCTTCCGGGTGTTCGAGCAGCTGGTAGACAGCCTGATCGATATGCATGACTCGCCGGAATGGGGAGGTAGGGCGGAGCTGGACCACGATTTCAGGGCGCCAGTCTTCATTTTCATCCAACCACTGCAGGGCATGCTGGAATACTGGAAGATCTGGAGTCTGGTCCTGGGCGTACTCGGCCGGGCGCAAGAAGGGCGTCTCTGCGCCATAGCGGCGGGATATCTCGGCGATCTCAGGGTCATCGGTAGATACCAGGATCCGGGTCACCGTCTCCGCAGCCAATCCTGCAGCGATGCTGTAAGCGATCAGGGGATGACCGGCCAGGGGGCGGATATTCTTGCGGGGGATGCTTTTCGAGCCGCCGCGAGCCGGGATCAGCGCCAGCACCTGGGGATCGGTTACCATGTCGTCCAACCCCCATCGACCACCAGGTTCGCCCCGGTCATATATGTCGAAGCGTCTGAAGCGAGGAAAAGCAAAGCGCCATTCATTTCGTCTTTTTCAGCCATCCGCCCGATCACCGTCCGCGCCGCGTATGCCTGGGCAAATGTTTCATCGTGTCCATTGTATACACCACCCGGAGTGAGCGCATTGACGCGGATATTCTTCCCGGCATAA
>JAJZSS010000007.1 GCA_021849525.1 Chloroflexota bacterium | reverse complement strand
TGAAGTAGTGCAAATATCCAGGCTAATTTTTTTTGCCCGCGGGTCACCATCATCAGGCGCATGGTGTACAGTGAAATATCCACTATCCGCAGGAAGAAAATTGAAAGCGCAGGTATAACTGCCTCAAGCATATTTATGTTCAGGCCCGCCAAAATCCTCGCCGCACCGGACGCACATCCTCTGCCGTGATAAAGGCTTCGTCGTCTACTTCATTAATAATTTTTCGCACCTGGTCAACATTTCTGCGCAGGACACTACAGTTGAGTAAAGTAACCGTGCCATCTTTACCGCGTCCAGCCAATTCAGTCACTGCATAGCCATCTTCTCGCAGCCGCTCGGCTATTGCTGCCCCGCGCCTGGAGCTGATAATCGAAAGATGGGTATGGCCAATCGCCAACCATTCTTCGATTAACATACCGACCACATTGCCAGTGGCGAACCCGGCCGCGTATCCGAAGACATTGAGGATGTTATTCACATTACTCAACACGGAGCTTATCGCTAGAATAAATATCGCCGCTTGAAAGAAACCCAACACCCAGGCTATGGCTTTGCGCCCCCGCATGAACACTAACACACGAAGCGTATCCAGGGTCATATCGCTGACGCGCAGGAAGAAGATCGTCAGTGCGGTGATCCAGGCTTCAGGAGTAAGTAATACTTCCATATCTGGTTACCTCATTCCGCCTGTCTGGCTTCTGGCAACTCGTAAACATTTCGCTTCTGCAGGGCAGGTAAATAAAGGCGGTTCGTATATTCTTTGACCATGCGGCGCATGCTGAATTGGGGGCTCAGAGTGCGAATCGATTCTTTGACACGCACCAACCATTCTCCTGGCAACCCATCCGAGCTGCGGGTCTGGTAATACAAGGGTATGATTTCTTCTTCCAGGATGTTGTACAGGCTTTCCGAGTCTTCCTGATCCTGGAGGACAGGATCCGTATAATCCATATCCTTCCCGATCGCCCAGCCATTTTTCCCGTTATAGCCTTCACGCCACCAGCCATCCAGCACAGAAAAATTCAGTACGCCATTAAGAGCTGCTTTTTCTCCAGAGGTACCACTGGCTTCATTGGGCCGGCGAGGTGTGTTCAGCCACACATCAACACCCTGGATCAAATATCGTGCCAGGTTCATATCATAGTCTTCCAGAAAGACCAGACGACCACCGCTTTCAGAGCGCTTTACGATCCGGTAAACTTCCTGGATCAGTATTTTCCCGCCTTCATGATCGGGGTGAGATTTACCAGCAAAGATGATCTGGACCGGCTTTTCCTGGTTATTGACAAGCTTAAGTAAACGGTCGATATCTGAAAGGATCAGGTTAGCCCGTTTGTAGGGGGCAAAGCGGCGGGCAAAACCGATGGTCAACGCATAGGGATCCAGTAACACTCCGCCGGCTACAACCTGAATTGGATGCCTGCCGCCTTTCACCCACATCTGGCGGGCGCGTTCACGCATATATGCGCTCAGCTTACGCTTTAAATGACGGCGTACAGCCCAGATCTCGTCATCTGGGATCGTCTGAACCAACTCCCATAATTGCGGGTCATCGACATGCTCCATCCAATCGGGACCCAGATAACGATCGTAAAGGTTCATTAAACGGCGGCCAATCCATGTACCGGTATGAATGCCATTGGTGACAGAGGTAATCGGAACATCCTCTTCTTTCTTTTCTGGCCAAAGATAATGCCACATCCGGCGCGCAACCTGTCCATGCAGCTGAGAAACTCCATTTCGCCCCCTGGAATAACGCAGGGCGAGCACCGGCATGCTGAAAGTGTCTCCCCAGGAGACGGTGTTGCGAGCCAGGTCGATGAACTGGTCGCGGGTAAGATGCAGCTGCTGCCACACCCGAGCCAGGTATTTGTCGATCAGCCACAAGGGAAATTCATCGTTGCCTGCAGGTACCGGGGTATGTGTGGTAAATACATTTGTCTCGCGAACGATTTCGGCAGCTTCTTCAAAAGAATGATCCGCTTCAAGCAGCTCACGGATGCGTTCCAACACCATAAAGGCTGCATGGCCTTCATTCATATGCCAGATATTCGGATTGTAGCCCAACACGCGCAAAGCACGTACACCACCGATTCCCAGAAGAATTTCCTGGCAGATGCGCAAATCTTGATTACTGCCATACAGCCGGGAAGACAACGCACGGTCCGCAGGGGAGTTTTGCTCGATATTCGTGTCCAATAAATATAGTGGAACGCGGCCCACATGTACTTCCCACATGCCGGCAAATACATCGCGGTCCGGCAGTTCCACTGAGATCGTCACTGGTTGTCCATCTTCATCCAAGACTGGTAAAACTGGCAAGGTATCCAATTGATGGGTTGTATAACGGGCTTCTTGCCAACCATCTTCTGTGATGTATTGGGTGAAATAGCCCTCGGTATAGAAAAATCCGATGCCTACAAATGGCAAACCGAGATCACTGGCTTCCTTGGTATGATCGCCAGAGAGTATTCCTAAACCACCGGCATAGATGGGTAGAGTCTCATGCAAGCCAAATTCCATAGAAAGATAGGCGATCGGCCGGTTGCGCAAATCCGGGTAAGTTTGTGTGAACCACGTCTCATCGGTGGTCATATATTGATCATACGAGCGCAAGGTTCGATCATAAAATTCCAGATAGTAGCGATTATTGGTCACTGAGTTAAGACGGGAGCGATCTACCCGCCGCAAGAACAGAACTGGATTGTGGCTGGTTTCCTCCCACAATTGCGAATCAATCCTGGAAAATAGCCTTTGAGCTTCAGGATGCCAGGTCCACCACAAGTTGTATGCCAGCTCTCCGAGCCGGCTGATCCGTTGGGGGAGGCTGAATTGGCTGGGAATATGAGTACGAAATGATTGCATGTTATTTATCCTTTTGCGAGCCTGTCACCGGTGCGATTTTACCCGGGCAAGCATTATATAATTAATCAAGGGAGTCACTGACCCCAACCTTATATCTTACCACAGGCGAAGGAGCGTCTTCTGAACTTGCGCTTCATAGTCGACAAAATTTGTCAATGGGAAATTGGTACCCAGGGAAAATAAAAGATCGATGCGGGAGTGGGAGTTGGTGCCACGCGAGAGGTCGTTAAGATTTGGTATGAGCGGGCTATACAAGAAGAAGGATTTTCAGCAGTCACGGCCTGATTGGTGAGTACCAACACTACACTGGTACAACCGGTCGAGTTAAAATCAGCCTGGGTTACTTCACCACCCGCCCCAATAACCGCGCCCAGGGGCTGGACACGCAAGCTGGTCCCCGTATCACAAACCACGCTGCTGCGTAGTGCACCCCCATTAGATGTATTGCGCAGCGAAATATCATAAACACCTGAATTCTCCGGCAGTTTCACCCAATTTATGGCATAGTTATCCTGCACAGAGCCAGAGTAACTGCTGCCTACACCAGCAATTGTGCCATGTACGGTGGTGGATCCGGCAGCAACAACATACTCAGGACCTTCCTCCAGACAAAAAGGCCGTGCATATCCTCCCTGACAGGGACGATTAAATTTTACAGCTACCGCATATTGGTGATAGACATCCGCCAGGGTCCCTCCGTGCTGCTGGATAGCCCGACTCAATGCGCCCAGATTGTTGGCCAGATTCTGGCTGGTCAGCTCCCAGAACGCCTGCAAAATATCTTCACCTCCGCCCCCTACACCCGTCCCAAGAGGTTCCAGCATGCCGCGGAAAGTAATCCAGTAAGCATAGGGAGAATAATTGTAATTTCCCATACAACTGCTGAAGACAGGCCAGAGATAGTTATAATTATCGTTGGCATCATCAAAGGTCTCATCTTCCATCCAGGTAGCGCCAGCCTCGATAAATACCGAATCCGGTAAGTTAAACCCATTCAAGGCACCCAGGCCATACTGAATCGCATGATTGAACTCGTGTGCCGCGGTGGCGTCCAGAGCCGTTTGAGACGTGCCAGGGAAATTAGAATAGTCGCGGTTGAGCACCATGCAGGATGCAATAGCATCCCCATCGTTCCAGGAAGTGTTCGGATTATCTCCCACGAATCCGGCATGATCGCCATAGGCGGAAACAAATCCATATAATCCGTAATTTAGAGTTGTAATGTGGACCGGATAGCGATTTTCCGGCGCGGGGTTCGGCAGATACACTGGAGGCGCCGCCCAGCCAAATTGATCGATCTGCTTTAACCAGGAAACCTCTAATGAATAAATATAGTCGCCCAATTCCAGCTCGCCACCAACGGTATTGTATTCAATAGAGAAATGTTCGGTAAGAAAACGATTGGGCAATACATCGTCGGAATATGAACAAATGCTGCTTAAGATTGCCTGGACAGCCTCCGTCCCCGGCGAATTGGAGTTCACCTCACGAAGGTTCTTTTGTAATTTATGCAGATAGAGAGTGCCATCCCAGGGGACTGAGCTTACAAAGTCTTGAGGTAATTTTCCTGCGCCCGTCAGCGCATAAGCGAGGTATAGATTAGCCATTTCCTGGCTAATTTCCCCTTGTTGGAGCGCAGCCTCAATCAGCTCAGGTGTTGAGAGACTTTGGACCTTCAGAACGCTTGCATGCCCAACCAGGGTGCTCCAGGGTTGAACGGCTAAAAAACTCAGACACAACAAGATAAAGGCCGCCAGATAACCCAGGCGCCCACCTGACATTGACCTCACGTGGTAACCCCGCTGTATAATGTATTCTAGACTTGCCTGCGTCTCATTATCATCAGTGAGACCAGGATCATGACCAGGAGAATGCCAACCCCCAGAGGCAGACACAAATAACTCAACGTACTCCTCTCACCTGATGTACCAGGTGTAGGGGCTATAAATAGAGTCGCAGTCGGAGTAGCCTCAGTAATCATCAGCTGATTGAGATTCGCAACATCCACTGTGGGAAATAAGGTTGCAGTTGGAAAGTTTATCAACGTAGGGAGGATTACAAAAGTTGGGCTGGGCCAACCACCTGCGTCCGCCAGGGCTGAGAAAGGAAAAAACCAGCCACTGATGATGGCTGCCCCGAGCAGGATAACAACCAGCAACCTGCGCGCCAGAATCTTATTTACTTTGGAGCTCGATAATATCGACGAAATAAGATTTATCAGATCATTCACCATCATCTATCCTGATCATTTAATCCCAAGTAATTTTGCCACTCGACTCTGGTCGAACTCAATAACAATCGTACCACGAACATTGATGATGGGTGTCGTCTCGTATCCACCGGTCCATTCGCGAACCCGGGTGGCTGCAGCCCGATCCTGCATAATATTTATTTCTTCAAATGAAATCTGGTTCTCGCGTAAGAATGCTCGCACCCGCCGGCAAGCCGGGCACCAAGGCGTGCAGTACAGGACTACATCAGCAGTAGGTCCAGCAGGCGGCTCCGGCTCTGATTTTTTCTCAGCCGCAATCCGGGCTGCATATTGGGCAGCGTAATAGGGCTCCAGCTTCTCCAATTCAGCAAACAATACTTCATTATCCGGCTGGTGATCTATATCGTGAACATCCACATATCGAATCACGCCCTGCTTATCGATGATGAATAGCGCACGCTCACTCTTTCCTTCCGGGCGTAATACTCCGTATAATTGGGCGACCTTGCCATGTGGGTAGAAATCACTCAATAATGGGTAGGTGATACCAGCCAGACTTTCAGCCCAGGCTTCCAGGCAAGGCACACTATCTACACTGAGACCCAGCACCTGGGTCTGGACCCCATCAAACCGGTCAAGAGCGACCTGGTAGGATGGGATCTGACCCGTTCAGATCGGGGTCCAGGCAAGCGGGAAGAAAGCCAGGACAACGTTGCGCTGACCTCGATAATCACTTAACCTTACCGGTTTTCCCAGGTGACTATCCAGACAAAAGTCTGGAGCGATGTCTCCAACCTGTAACGCCATAGAAGACTCCTTCGAAATGCTGACCTTTCTGGGTTGCTTCACCAGAATATAATGCGCGTTGATATCTTAAATTTTACCTTTTTAAATGATTTATGCAGGTTGAATTTCCGCCGGTTGTCTTTCCCTTCTCAGGATTCTAGAATTTATCAGCAGCCATTCGCAGATTGGATAGAATCGCTGAACTTAGCGTTTGAATTAACCCTCTCAATTTGATATCGTTCTACCAATCGGGTTCCCCAGCCGGCCAGGTGGTTTCCCAGCCAAAGCAAGAATCGGACTCGGGCTGATATTGAGAATGGCCGGTTTTTCAGAGCGAGGCGAACCAAACGCTCATGATCTGCTTCGTGGATATATTTCTCGTAGCGATAACGGGCCTCGCTTTGATAATAATACTGATCGTTCATGGTTATCCTCCACATCAAGACACCTGCCTGATCGATTCAATTTGACATCCACAAACTAACCTGCTATAATCGTATAGACAGTTATATTATCGCGTAATTTTTATAACCTGTCAAGTGGTTTTTGAAGGTTATTTGCAGGATAAAAAAGCATATGCCTATTCAAAGCGATTCTCTAAATGAAGAAAAACTTTCTCTCCAGCTGGTTATAAATTTCGCCAACACACTCAGCTCACGGGGGAGCAACCAACCAGGCGAGCTTTTGAAGCACTATAACGACCTGCTTACCTGGAGTGTGCAGAGCGGGCAGATCGGCGTGGACAAAGCCCAGGCATTAATGGACGCTGCCTGCCAGGTCCCAGAAAAAGGTGAACAAGCACTTCAACGAGCCCTCCTGCTCCGAGAAGCAATTTTCCACCTTATAGAAGCTGCTAAAGAAAAGAGCACTCCGCAGCAAAGCGACCTCGACACTTTAAATAATGAACTGGCAGTGGCTGCCCGTCACTATAAGCTCGTTTTTCAATTAGATCACTTCGCCTGGGAATGGGAGCGTACTACAGAAAATTTAGAACAGGTATTGTGGCCCATCGCTCAAGCGGCAGCCGATCTACTGGATTCTGCCCATCTGCAGCGAGTAGGGATTTGCGAGGATGAAATCTGCCGCTGGTTATTTTATGACACCAGCAAGAATCATAGCCGGCGTTGGTGTGATATGGATGATTGTGGAAACCGGGCTAAAGCCCGCCGGCATTACGCTCGTAAAAAGGTAATTACCGCCCCAAATTAAACCCAGGGTATCCGGTTTTTCGGCTAACCTGGAAATTCTGGCTGGGTATAAAAATGACCATCTGGCGCGGCGGGAAAGTCTATTACAGCCTGAACTGCATCAAAATTGAGGGTACCGTAAATATGGGGATAAAAATCGGCGTCAGCAGCTTCCCAGCGTAGCTCTGCATGCAGATGATTTACCTCAATCCATAACAAAACCAGATCAGTAAAGCCAACATAATAGCGATTGGCAACCGTGACTACCTGGTCGGGGCGAGAACAATGGATGAATCCAACCTCTGCCAGGGAAGCTGCTTCATATGAGTTTCCTTTAAGGGCAGCAGACCAAGCAGCTCTCTGGCACAAGTGAACAACCCAATTGGGTTGGGAGTTATTTTCAAGCAGTTCTGACATAATTTTCTTCCCCCGATTCCTTTGATCCCTCGTTGGCTGGCTGCACGAAACAGATGCAGCCAGCCAACGATTTACTGTTAGTTTACCGGACGGGCCACGAAATAAAAGATAATTTTGACCTCGTCTTCTGTACCCAGTACCCCTGTCTGAATTGGGCCAACGCCATATTCACTCATCAAGACCGTGGTTGACGCCTGTCCTGCCAGTATACCTTCATTCAGGGAGGCCTGGACATCAAATGTCGTAGGGTGGGTAGTTTCGCGTACCGTCAGATCACCGGTAACTTGAAAAGCGAGCATTTCGCCTGCGTTATATTGCCCGGGCAAACCAGTAATTTGTGTAGGAACAAACGTTGCGATGGGGAATCGACTCGACTCCAGAAAACGATCTCGGATTGTATTATCGCGACGTCCGCTGTCCGATTCAAACTGGCTTATATCAACAGTTATTGTACTCAACGTAGTGTTTTGAGGATTCAAGAGATCGAGCTGGACTGAGCCAGTGATTCCATGAGTGACCCCCACTGCCACACTAAAACGGTTGTTTTCATTAAAGAAAGTCTCTCCCACTTCGTAACTTACCGATGATTCACTGGGGTCGATCTGATATTCCACCGGTCCAGTGTTCACTGGTTCGGTAGGCGTAGTTTCCAAAGCCTGCATCGAATCAGTGGGGGGCATTCCCAGTTCAGCAGCGTTCGTTGCCGTGGCAGCAATTGAGGGGAGAATTTCAGTGGCGGCTGGAGTATCTGTTACGACACTCTCAGAGGAGGCAATTGGCGAATTACCGGCACAAGCAGAAAGCAGGATGGATAGCAAAACAAAATACACATATAACCGTGGCATAAGATAGACCTCCTAAGGTATCCCAATATCGACCAGCTCCGATTTAGCGGCGTTTAATTCGGACCAATCTGAGCATAATGATAGATATTACGTGACGAGGCCTGGTTTAGATCTGAATATAACAATACTTCTCATGGAAGTCTAAGAATTTATATAGACAACCCGGTCATGCCCTGCCAGGTCTTGGAATATATGGATTTCTCCCCCTGTGAATGCCCTACTGGCCAGTTTCAAAACCTCTTCCCCCTGAGATGTTTCAATCTCTAATAAAAGCAAGCCTCCAGGAAATAAACTGCCGGGAGCCTGCCTTAATAGACGGGCGATCAAATCCAGCCCGCGCTCCCCTCCATCTAAAGCCAATGCCGGCTCTCGCCCGTAGACCGCAAGCTTATGCAGCACAGCTGAAGGAATATAGGGCAAATTCGCACAAATTAAATCAAAGCGTTGATCCATTCCATCCATCAGATCAGCTTCGAGCAGCTGGACGCGAGGGGTTACTTTATGCCTGAGGCAATTTTCAGAAGCAACCTGAAGAGCGCTGTCGGAAATGTCGGTGGCAACAACCCGGAGATCGGAAACCTTTTTTGCCAGGCTCACCGCGATACACCCTGATCCAGTGCCGATATCTGCTGCCATTCTTCGCTCGGGGTGCTTATCCAACCAGGAAAGCGCTGTTTCAACCAGCAGCTCTGTTTCCGGACGCGGGATCAACACCTGAGGGGTAATAGTAAAGGGTAAGCCAAAAAATTCCCATTCACCCAAAACATAAGGTAACGGTTCGCCAGCTTCCAGACGGGTAGCAGCAGAATTCAAGGCTTGCGCTTGAAGGTCAGCCAGCTCAGCTTCCAGGTGGGAGAGAACCCACGTGCGCTGCTTCCCCAAAATATGCGCCATTAGAACCTGGGCGTCTAACCCGGGAGTATCTGTGAATTTCAGGCGGTCTTTGAGCCTGGCTAAGTGAGAGGCCAGTGTTGCCAAAATATGCTACCCAGAGATATCAGATCAGTCGTCTAACCCCACTGCCGCCAACCGTTCTGCTTCATCGCGAGTCGACAGCTCATCGACAAATTGGTCAATATCCCCATCGAGGATTGCCGGCATGTTGTAAGAAGAGATGTTTATCCGGTGATCCGTTACTCGAGATTGGGGGTAATTATAGGTACGAATCTTTTCAGAACGCTCGCCGGTTCCGACCTGCGAACGACGATTCTCCTCGCGTTCTTCGCGCTGTTTCTCCACCTCCATCTCATAGAGGCGAGCCCGTAATATACTCATCGCTCGCATTCGATTTTGGAGCTGAGAGCGCTCATCCTGGCAGGAGACCACAATGCCGGTGGGGAGATGAGTAATCCGGATTGCTGTGGCGTTTTTCTGCACGTTTTGCCCGCCCGCACCAGCCGATTTGTAGACGTCGATTTTGATGTCATTTTCAGGGATATCGATCTCAACCTCATCGACTTCTGCCAGCACCGCCACGGTCGCGGTTGAAGTATGGATCCGCCCTTGCGATTCAGTTACCGGGATACGCTGGACGCGATGTACGCCCGATTCATACTTTAAGCGCGAGTATGCGCCTTTCCCCTTCACCTGGAAGATAATTTCTTTGTAGCCGCCGATACCAATTTCATTGACGGAGAGCAATTCTACACTCCAGCGTTTCCGTTCAGCATAACGAGAATAAATGCGAAACAGGTCGGCAGCAAAAAGCGCGGCTTCATCCCCACCTGTCCCGGCGCGGATCTCGAAAATTACGTTGCGCTGGTCGCGCGGGTCTCTGGGGAGCAGCATCGATTTGATCTCTCGTTCGATATCCTCGATCAGCGGCTCAACCTCTGCCAGCTCCGTCTGGGCTAACTGGCGCATTTCATCATCGGTATCTAGCAGGGTTTGGGCTTCGTCGCGGCGCTCCAATAGCTGGCGATATTCACCTGCTTTATTCACCAGTGGTTCGAGCTCGGCGCGCTCAATACCCAGCTCCGCGGCGCGCTGGTAATCCTCGCCTACTTCCATGAGCATCTGGTTGATTTCCTGATAACGCGCTTCAATTCCTGCTAATTTTTGTAACATACGACTGTTCTGCCTGAAATAAGTTTAGGTCACCCATGCAAATGGGGAAAAAGCCTACCGATTATACCATTGGAACTATCTGAAGCTGGCTTGCGTCTTAGCTCCAGATAGCGAGCGAAATTATGTGGAACGCCCCACAACGTCCGGAAATCAGCCTTGAGATGAAGAGATGGAGTATCCTATGTCCCGCTGGATCAGCCTTTCCTGTATTGCCTTTATTTTAGCGCTGGCATTTGCCATAATGCCATCCAGCCTTGCCCGCGCAGATGGGATCATTATTCCTGAACCCCCGATATGCGATCCCTGCCCTCCACCACCGTGTCCTGGTCCTTTCCCCTGTCCAGAGCCTTCCCCCCTGGTACAACTGGCCATCCGCTATCACCGTGTGCAGGTAACGATCGAAAACCAGGTGGCAATCACTCGCGTGGACCAGGTTTTTTATAATCCGAATGACTGGACTGTGGAAGGAACTTATATCTTTCCTCTGCCTTTGGACGCGGCAGTGACCGGCTTTATTCTCTGGGTCGATGGCGAGCCCGTTGAAGGCAAAGTCCTGGATGCGGCTGAAGCCCGTCGCACATACGAGGAGATCGTATCCAGCCTGCGCGATCCGGCGCTCCTGGAATATGCCGGTCAGGGGGCAGTCGAGGCCAGTATTTTTCCAATCCCGGCGCTTGGGGAACGCCGGGTGGAATTGGAGTATACCCAAGCATTAAGTGCCGAAAGTGGTCTTGTACGCTACACTTACCCGTTGAACACGGAAAAGTTCTCGCTCTGGCCGCTGGAAAATGTCTCAGTCAGCGTGGAAATCCAATCTGCGGAGCCTATCCGGGCGGTTTACTCACCCAGCCATCCGGTGGATATTCAACGGGAGAATCCCAACGCAGTGCAAGCCAGCTATGAGGCCAGCAATATCACCCCGGATACCGATTTCACGTTATTTTACTCAGTTGGCGAAAGCGAAGCCTTCCACTTGCTTAGCTTCCGAGATCCAGCGGACCCCACCGATCCCGATGGATTCTTCCTGATCATGCTTGCCCCACGACCAGATGTTGCAACCGAAAGCCTGCCCAAGGATGTCTTGCTGGTGCTGGATCGCTCTGGCAGCATGGAAGGTGAAAAATTCCAACAAGCCCAGGAAGCACTGCGCTATATCCTCAACCACCTCAATCCGGAGGATCGTTTCAATATAATTTCCTTCAGCACCGGATTGGAGGTCTATGCTTCAGGCTTGCGACCAGCTCAGGATGCCGCTGAAGCCCTTCCCTGGGTCGATCGCCTGAGCGCCCAGGGTGCAACGGATATCAACCGTGCTTTGTTAGAAGCTGCTAACATGATAGACCGCGAACGCCCAACTTATTTGATTTTCCTCACGGATGGTCTGCCCACCGAAGGGGTGACTGAAAGCTCCATGATCCTTGCCAATCTAACCGAAGCCGCCCCGCGCAACTTGCGTCTGTTCGCTTTTGGAGTCGGCTATGATGTGGACACATTTTTACTCGACTCGCTGGCACAAAATCACCAAGGTACCTCCAGCTATGTCCAACCGGGCGAGCGTTTAGATGAATCGATTTCCACGTTCTACGCCAAGATCAGCACTCCTGTGCTCACCAACCTGGAATTGGATTTTGGAGAGTTGCGCGTCTCTGACATGTATCCATCCCCGCTGCCCGATCTGTTCAAGGGTTCGCAAATTATCGCCGTCGGGCGTTATAGGGAAGGCGGCGCAACCGATATCACCCTTAACGGCGAAGTCAGTGGTACCAGACAAAGCTTCAATTTCCCGGAGCAGAGCTTTACACGGCGTAGTCTGGGCGAATCAGAAACTCTGGCAGCCTTACCTCGCCTGTGGGCAACGCGCAAAATCGGATATTTGCTCAACCAGGTCCGCCTGCAAGGCGCGAACCAGGAGCTGATCGATCAGATTGTGCGCCTGTCTATCCGCTATGGTATTGTTACTCCCTATACTTCTTACCTGGTCACTGAACCCCTCCCTCTCGGAGCTTCCGCCCAGGAAGATATCGCCAATCAGGCTTTTGAGACCCTCCAAGCCATGCCAACAGCAGCGCCCTCAGGGCAGGCTGCCGTACAGAAAGCTGCAGACCAGGGCGCAATGGCAGGCGCTGAGGTGCCGGCAGCACCATCCGAAGACATTGCCCAGAAGGTACGGATCGTGGGCGCTAAAACCTTTGTCTTGAACGAGGGGCGTTGGATCGATACTACCCATGATCCAGAACGTGATAAAACTGTCAAAGTTGCCTTTTTGTCCCAGGACTACTTCCGGCTTGTAGCGGCACAATCAGACCTGGCAGCCGCATTTGCCATCGCCCCGGCCGTAACCGTGCTGGTCGATGGGATTGCTTACGAAGTCGTCGATGAGGGCGCCGTAGTTGAGCCAGTCGATATTCCAATCACACCCAGCCGAACCGCCGAGGCTGAACCCGAAGCTACACAGCCCGTCGTAAATGAACAAGGGACTTCTGTTACCCCTGCTGAAACTCGAGAAAACAAGAGCAGTCCATTATGCGGCGGTGTATGGCTGGTTCTGATCGCTCTTGGTGGCTTGCCCTTCGCTCTGGTCGGTGTGCGTAAACATCTTCCCTGATAGCCTAAGCAGAAGTAGTTCCAGTTAATGCTGCAGGTCTCAATCAAAAACTGGCGGGTGCGAGCCGCCAGTTTTTGATTCTCAAAATTAACTCAACGGATCAAGTACAATTGTGGATTAGACCAGATGTTTTGGAACGCGGCTGCAAAGATACGGCTTTCAATCGCTTTACCTTAATTCCTCATACAACCAACCTGACGAGGCTTTGACCCATCCGTGAGCACCATCCATCCTTCGACCTCAGCTGCAGAACGGCCCGCCTGGCTGGCTAAAACCAGCGGGTATTATGCAGCCTTTATCATCCTGGGCTTGACCTCAGCCATTCTGGGGCCGACCCTGCAAGGGCTGGCAGCAAATACAGGCGTGCTGCTCAATGAAATCAGCTTTTTATTCAGCGCCCGTTCGTTAGGCTATCTGTGTGGTTCCATCCTGGCGGGTCGGTTGTACGATCGCATCCCCGGGCACCGGGTGATGGCTTCTGCTATTGGTTTGATTGCCCTCGCCCTGGCGCTGACTCCCCTGATTCCTCTGCTCTGGCTGCTGGTAGCGATTACATTTTTTTGGGCATCGCTGAAGGCGCAGCAGATCTGGGCGGCAATCTCATGATGGTATGGGTCCACCGCTCCAGGGTAGGCCCATTCATGAATGGCCTCCATTTTTGCTTTGGGCTGGGTGCCTTTTTATCACCGGTAATTCTGGCACAGGCGCTCCATGCCGGGAGTGGTATCCAATCAGCATACTGGATTCTGGCTGGACTGGCAGTGCCAGTAAGCTTATATATTTTCAGTCAATCCAGCCCACTGCCTGAAAAATCTACGCCCGATGGGCTGCGCAAACCAGCCAATCCGGTGTTAGATCGGA
>JAJZSS010000534.1 GCA_021849525.1 Chloroflexota bacterium | reverse complement strand
GAATCTCAAATCTGGCGGAGTGGTGATGGATACCGGACCGGTGAAAGAAATCATGACCGCCTGGGTGAATGAGCTTCTCCCCCGGGATCGTTACTATATTGGGCTGACCCCGGTGATCAACCCGGCTTACCTGCACACCGCTGAATCAGGCCAGGAAGCAGCCCGCCCGGACCTGTTCAACCGGGGTATGATGGCGATCGTCACCCCACAAAACACCAGTCCCGAGGCGGTTAAGCTGGCGGCGGACCTTACACGCATTCTGGGTGCCTCTGCCCTGTTCATCGATCCGCTTGAAATTGACAGCCTGATGGCTGCTACCCACTTGCTGCCTCAGATCATTGCCGCCGCCCTCACCAATGCCACCGCCGACCAACCCGGCTGGCGGGAAGGGCGCAAAGTAGCCGGACGCGCCTATGCCGAAGCCACGGGACCCATCGCCCATCTCAGCGAGCCGCACAGCCTGCGCATGGCGGTATTATTGAACCGTGAAAATGTTTTACGCCAGCTGGACAGTGTGATTGCCTCCCTGAACAATCTTCGGGCTGATATCGAGAATGAGAATGTCGAATCCCTGGATACCCACCTGACCCGGGCGCGCGAAAGCCGGGAGCGGTGGATCCAGGAACGCCAGGCAGCCGACTGGAGTTCGCTGGAAAATCCATCCAAAGTTGAGCTACCCCACTCGAAGGGAATTTTTAGCCGCCTGGCTGGTATCCAGCGAAAATCGAAATCAGATCGCGAGTAAGATAGACTCAGCGAGCCATTTGTAAAGGATCAAGAGGGCAAAACAATGGAAACTAAATTGCAGTGGATCCAGGACGAATTGATTAATCTCAAAGAGGCCGGCTTATACAACCGCATCCGCACCCTGAGCTCCCCCCAGGGAGCCTGGTTGCAGGTGGATGGCAAACGGACATTAAATTTTTGCTCAAATAATTATCTGGGATTGGCCAATCACCCACGCCTGGTGCAGGCAGTTCAGGAAGCTGTGATGCGCTACGGTGTTGGCCCGGCAGCCGTACGCACGATTGCAGGCACCATGCAGCTGCATCTGGAGCTTGAAGAACGCATGGCAGCCTTTAAAAATGTGGAATCTGCCATCACCTTCCAATCCGGTTTCAATGCCAATCTGGCGACGATCCCAGCCCTGGTGGGAAAAGAAGATGCCATTTTCTCAGACGAGCTCAACCATGCCAGCATCATCGATGGCAGCCGGCTTTCGGGCGCCAAGATCATCCGCTATAACCACTGTGACCCGGCAGACCTGGAACGAGCCTTGAGCGAGCAGCGAAAAAATTTCAGCCGGGCGCTGGTAATCACGGATGGGGTCTTCAGCATGGATGGCGATGTCGCTCCCCTGGATGAAATCTATGCTATCGCCCAACCTTATGATGCCATTCTGATGGTCGACGACGCCCACGGTGAGGGTGTCCTGGGGCGGGGAGGGCGGGGGATTGTGGATCACTTCGGTTTGCATGGTAAAGTCGATGTGGAAATCGGCACGCTCTCGAAAGCCTTTGGCGTGGTGGGCGGAGTGGTCGCCGGGAATCCGCTGGTGGTTGAGTGGCTGCGCCAGCGCGGGCGGCCCTTCCTTTTCTCCTCGGCGATGACCGTGCCGGATACGGCAGCCTGCCTGGCAGCGCTGGATATCCTCGAGGAATCTACCGCACTGGTCGATAAGCTGTGGGCGAATACCCGCTATTTCAAAACCGAGATGAAGAACCTGGGCTTTGATACCGGCTTGAGCACAACGCCGATCACCCCCGTGATGCTGGGTGAAGCCCCCCTGGCACAGCAGTTCAGCCGCGAGCTCTTCGAGAATGGGGTGTTTGCCATGGCGCTTGGCTTCCCCACCGTGCCCCGTGGCAAAGCCCGCATCCGGGTGATGATTTCTGCCAGTCACGAGACGGCCGACCTGGATCAAGGATTACAAGCCTTTTCCAAGGTAGGCAAGCAGCTGGGCGTCATCCTCTAGATCAATAAATTCAGGCGTGTTGACCAAGCAGCACGCCTGAATTTTAATTTAACTCAATCCTTGTGCTGAACCAGGCGGTCCAACACAAGGTAAAATCATTAAGTACTTGGTTATATCTTTCCCGCCACCAATCTTATTTTTCTTCAACGAACGGATCGATCCCCGGGTTTGTACCGGCCCAGATGCAGCTCGCCCGCCCATTCAGATTGCAGCTAAAAGCATGCGAGCAGCGATGAGCTAATATTCGGGGTTGTTGATCAGGTAAAAAGTCCGCCGGATAAACCACTTGAGCTTCCAAACCGACATTTTTATCGACATGGTGACAATAACGAACACGGAGAACTTCCCAAGTTTTTTCAGCCATAACCTACCTCCTCATCTCATTCCGATTATACTCATCGAAACAGTCATGCCAAGTGTCAGGTGTCATATTACAAACTGGACAAGTTTCGTCATTTATTGGCGATATTATGGCAGAGCCAGAATATTATCGTTGACGGGAAGTCAACCTTATGTATAATAGACTAATTCTTTTT
>JAJZSS010000533.1 GCA_021849525.1 Chloroflexota bacterium | reverse complement strand
ACAAAGTTTGCTGGAGGAGCTAACCACATTACAATATAATATCCGTGCAGCCCAAACCAGCGGCGGGATCGATCAAAAGGCTGTCGCCAGGCTGCGGGAATTGCAAAACCAGATCACGAAAAACCAGACGATCATGGATTATGTGAACCAGCAGCAAAAGGCGGTCGACAGCCTGCGCGCCACCAACCGGGAAATCAGCCGCCTGATCGGCATGGACTTCGCTGCCCTGACACGTAAATCCACCTGTTAAGCGCCAAGCCTGAAGGAAATAATATGCCCCTCTACGATTACCAATGTGAGGAATGCCGGACGGTTTTCGAGGTCCGGGCGACAATCCATGAGAAGGAAACGGGACTGCAGCCCGAATGCCCGGCATGCCACTCTGAGAAGACCCACCAGCTGCTCAACGCAATATTTATGCTTCACAGCAAAGGTGGTTCTGGGTTCCAGGGTAGCTGCGAGCCTGGCTCGGGATGCTGCGGGTGAGTAATCCAACACTTATTTGTATTTCGATCTGTTTGACCCCGACTGCCCGCCCATCCCAGCGAATGCGGATCTGCCGCTGGTGCTGGTGGAGGGCGAGGAGTTGAGACAGGGTGAGTGGGTCTCGATCTCTGCGATCCGGAAGTGGCTGGAGGAGCTGTGGGTGGCGGTGAAATCGAGCTCTGTCGCGGTTATGGGTTTTCGATGTAACGGTTCCCGGTGTACCGGTTACCGGTGTACCGGTTTGTGGTGAGCAGCCTGAGCAGAGAAGCGAGGTGCTGAGCATCGTCGAAGCATCCGCTGCGCAGTCGAAAACAGGGCAGGGTCGCCCGCGGCGCTTCGACTGTGTTCGCTGTGCTTCGACTGCCCTCGCTTTGCTCGTTCCGCTCAGCACGCTCACTCCGCTCAGCGCGCTCGAATCAAGGCAGAGGGAGGGGGCTAACATAAATGTAAGCCAGCGGCTTGACAAAAACCGGATTTTGGCGCGATAATAGGCGAATTTAATTTAGCGTTAATGCGCGATAATAAAGGCGACGAGCGCGTAACTGGTGAGCGCGCCGGTCGATTGACCCGGGGGAGTTCCAGTCAAGCTGGTTTGATTATTAAATGACAGAAAGGAGCAACAATTGAGCGTGATCCACGAGGGATGGATCGTCCGGACCAATTTGTTTTCGTCAATCTAAGGAGCGCATAGTGAAACTCAAAACCCATCTATCCATTATTCTGATCCTTGGCCTGCTCGTTGTTTCCACGGTAGCGGTCATCCCAACCGCGGCTGCCAGTGGATTGAAACCCTACATCATCGTATTTAATGAGACTCCGGATGTCCCGGCAGCCGCCCAGGCGCTCGCCAACGCCCACGGCCTGCAGGCCGGGTTTATCTACCAGCATGCCCTGAAGGGGATGTCGGCGCAGGTGCCGGAGGGACGCCTGGCTGCCCTGGAGAAAGATCCCCGCGTGGCGTACGTGGTGGAGGATTACGTGCGCACGGTGGACGTTCAGAGCACGCCGACCGGGGTGATGCGCATTTTCGCCGCTTCTAACGCCAGCATCGATATCGACGCCACGGACGATTACCGGGTGGACGTGGACGTGGCGGTGATCGATACGGGCATCGACCTGCAGCACCCGGACCTGAACGTGCTGGGCGGGGTGAACTGCACGGTGAACGGCATACTTGTCGCCAGCTGCACGCCCGGCGGGGATGACGACCACTACCACGGCACGCACGTGGCCGGGACGATCGGCGCCCTGGACAACGACGAGGGTGTGGTGGGGGTAGCGCCGGGGGCGCGCCTGTGGGCGGTGAAGGTGCTCAACAAGCGCGGCAGCGGCTACAGCTCGTGGATCATCGCCGGGATCGACTGGGTGGCAGCCAATGCCGGCACGATCGAGGTGGCCAATATGAGCCTGGGCGGGGCAGGCTTCAGCCAGGCAGAATACGACGCCATCCAGGGGGCGGTGAACGCCGGGGTGGCTTTCGCGGTGGCAGCCGGGAACGAGGATGATGACGCCAATAATTACAGCCCGGGCGGCTTTGACAATGTGCTTTCGGTGAGCGCCCTGGCCGATTTCAACGGGCTGCCCGGCGGTGGGGCAGCGGCAACCTGCTACAGCGATGTAGATGACACCCTGGCTGCGTTCAGCAACTGGGGACCAGAAGTGGATGTGACGGCGCCAGGTGTGTGCATCACGTCGACCTACCCGCTGGAAAAGGGCAGCTACGGCACCATCAGCGGCACTTCGATGGCCAGCCCGCATGTGGCCGGCGCCCTGGCCCTGCTGGCGAGCGCCAATAATCCCAATACCGCCGCCAACGTGTACAGCCTGTACAGCCAGGTGGTGACTGCCGGCAATTTCGACTGGGTGGACGATTCGGGGGACGGTATCCAGGAGCCTTTGCTGGACGTGAGCAGCTTCCGACCGGTGCTGGTGGAAAACGGCGGCAGCGTGCCCGGCGGGATCAGCCTGAGCGTGGCGATCGTCAAGGTGACGGGCGTCAAATACGCCGACCTGACCTGGAGAGAT
>JAJZSS010000532.1 GCA_021849525.1 Chloroflexota bacterium | reverse complement strand
CCTGGAAGCGCTGGCTGCCGCCATGGCGCACCGCCCGGAGACCATCCTGAGCGGGCTGGACTGCCTGGCCGCCCAGGGGTTAATCAGCTACACGAAATTATCCAATAATTCCTTCCAGATCACACCCGGGGATGGCCGCATCAAACCCGGCCTGCCCGCCGCCATCTCCCGGCTCAAACACCAGCTCGCCGAGACGGCTGCCTTCCGCAACTACCTATGCTGGGCAGACGACGCGCAAATTGTCCACCTTCTTACCAATACCGTTCCAGATCGTTCTGGAGAACAGTAAAATAGACTCATCTTTTCGCGGGAGCAGTGCATGAGCGATCAACAGGTCATTTTTTCCATGGTCCGGGTCGGGCGAGTCTTCCCCCCCAATAACAAACAGGTTTTGCGGGATATCTCACTGGGTTTCTACTATGGCGCCAAGATCGGTGTCCTGGGACTCAACGGCTCCGGTAAGAGCACCCTGCTGCGCATCATCGCTGGCAAGGACACCGGCTATAACGGCGAAGTGACTTTCTCGAAGGGCTACAGCGTGGGTCTGCTGGAGCAGGAGCCCGAGCTGGATAACGCCAAGACGGTCCGTGAAGTCGTCCAGGAAGCCGTCCAGCCGATCGTGGACGCTCTGAGCCAGTATGACGAGGTCAGCGCCCGATTTGGTGAGCCGGACGCCGATTTCGACCTCCTGATCGCCGAACAGGGCAAGCTGCAGGAGTTTCTCGATAAACACGACGCCTGGGCCCTGGACAACCGCCTGGAGCTGGCCATGGACGCCCTGCGCTGCCCCCCGCCCGAGACCCCGATCAATATCCTGTCCGGTGGTGAGCGCCGCCGGGTCGCCCTCACCCGCCTGCTGCTCACCGAGCCGGATATCCTGCTCCTGGACGAGCCCACCAACCACCTGGATGCCGAATCGGTCGCCTGGCTGGAGCGTCACCTGCAGCAGTATGCCGGCACGGTCATCGCCGTCACCCACGACCGCTATTTCCTCGATAACGTCGCCGGCTGGATCCTGGAGCTGGACCGCGGCTTCGGCATCCCCTGGCGGGGTAATTATTCCTCCTGGCTGGCGCAGAAAGAAGAGCGCCTGCGTCGTGAGGAAAAAGCCGAGAGCAAACGCGTCCAGACCCTGGAGCGCGAGCTGGAATGGATCCGCATGTCGCCCAAAGCTCGCCAGTCCAAGGGCAAGGCCCGCTACACCGCCTACGAGAACCTGCTCTCCCAGGAAGCCGAGCAGCGCCGCGAAGAGCTGGAGATTTACATCCCGCCAGGCCCCCGCCTGGGGGATATCGTCATCGAGCTCAAAGGGGTGAGCAAAAGCTACGGCGAACGCCTGCTGATCGATAATCTCGACCTGTCCATCCCACCCGGCAGCATTGTGGGCGTGATCGGTCCCAACGGCGCCGGCAAGACTACCTTTCTGCGCCTGATCACCGGACAGGAACAGCCCGACAAAGGCACGATCCGCATTGGCGAGACTGTCCAGCTAGCCTATGTGGACCAGAGCCGCGCCAGCCTGGACTCCGAGAAAAGCATCTGGGAGGAAATCTCCGGCGGTGAGGAGCTGTTCGACCTGGGCGGGCGCAAGCGCAACAGCCGGGCGTATGTCTCCTCATTCAACTTTATGGGCACCGACCAGCAGAAGAAGGTCGGCACGCTTTCCGGCGGCGAGCGCAACCGCGTCCATCTCGCCAAAACCCTGCGCTCCAGCGCCAATGTGATCCTGCTCGACGAGCCGACCAACGACCTGGACGTCAACACTCTGCGCGCCCTGGAAGAAGCCCTGAACAACTTTGCCGGCTGCGCCATCGTCGTCTCCCACGACCGCTGGTTCCTGGACCGTGTGGTGACTCACATCCTGGCCTTCGAAGGCGATTCACAGGTCCGCTGGTCGGTGGGCGATTGGACGGATTACGAAGCTGACCGCAAGCGCCGCCTGGGCAAGGACGCCGAACGACCGCATCGGATCAAGTATCGCAGCCTGACACGATAATCAGGAGGATAAATATGGATAAAGTTCGCTGGGGTTTACTTTCCACCGCCAATATCAACCGCCGGGTTATCCCCGCTATGCGCTTGAGCCGGCGCGGCGAGCTGGTTGCTGTTGCCAGCCGCGACCTGGATAAAGCCCGCAAGTATGCCCATCAATGGGAAATTCCCCGGGCATTTGGGTCTTACGAGGAAATGCTCACCTCGGGTGAAGTGGATGCCGTCTACATCAGCCTGCCCAACCACCTCCACGCCGAGTGGACCATCAAAGCCCTGGACGCCGGGGTGCACGTGCTGTGCGAAAAGCCCTTCGCCTTGACCGTGCTCGAAGTCGATGAAATGATTGCCGCCAGCCAGCGCTCGCATCGCGTCCTGGCGGAAGCCTTCATGTACCGCCACCATCCGCAGACGAAGCTGCTGGCCGAGATGCTCCGCCGCGGCGATATCGGCGAGCTGCTCTCCGTACGGGCCGTGTTTAATTTCAAGGTCGCCAACCCGGCAAATATCCGCCTGAACCCAGACGTGG
>JAJZSS010000531.1 GCA_021849525.1 Chloroflexota bacterium | reverse complement strand
AGGTCGCTCTATGTCCTTTACGGTCATATGCAGGACCTGCCAGCCGTGAGCGTGGGCGAGCCGGTAACCTGCGGGCAGGTGCTGGGGTCGATTGGGGAGAGCGGCAATGCGCTCAACCCGCATCTGCATGCCGAAGTCCGGGTTGGTCCGCCCGGACAAACTTTTCCGTCCATGGCGCATTATGACCCATCCGCAGATTATACCGAAATGGCAGCTTATTGCCTGTGGCGGGTGAGCGGAGTTTACCAGACCATCGATCCCGGCTGTTTATGGGGGAGCTGCGCTACTCCGTACCCATGACCTCGTCCGGCCCGAGCATTGGCTCAGGCGGTCCTTCGACCAGCTCGCGGGCTGCGTCAATTTGGTCTTGCTCACCAATGATACCGATGCGGTCATCGGCTTCAAAGACCGTCATCGATTTGGGGTTGGCGGTGAGCTGCCCGTTGCGAATAAAAGCCACCACCGATGCTCCGGTGCGGGAGCGGATGTTGGCCTCAGCCAGGGTTTTTCCGGCGATCGGGCTTTCAGGTCTGAGGGTCACCCAGGTGATTTCAATACCCTCAAACGCGGATAGCAGGTTGTGCAGTGAGCGGTGTTCTTCGCCGGTAATCGCGTCAATGTCGTAGTTGTCACGCCGGACGGCATCGGCATAGCTGTGCACTTCGCGCAGAGGGAATCCCAGACTGAGCAAGGTATGATGCACCAGTTCGAGCCCGCCTTCCAGTTCGGGTTGCACGATGTGGGTTGCGCCAAGTCCATTTAAAGTTTTCACGCCTTCCAGGCTGGCAGCGCGCGCAATGATCGTCAAATTCGGGTTGATGTCGCCTGCAGCGGTCACAATTGTCGCAGCGCTCGAGTCTTCTGGGACCGTGCTGATAATGGCGCGCGCTTTTTCCAGGTGGGCATGAGTGACCACTTCTGAATTGGCTGCATCACCGTAGAGGGTGGGAATTTTACGCTGGTTGAGCAGGTCGATCCGTTCAACATCCGATTCGATCACCAGTAGCGGGATGTGCAGCGATTCCAGTACATCCACCAGGTGCTTGCCAATGCGGCCGTAGCCTACGATCACCACATGGTCCTGTAAATCCTCCTCTTTTACTTCAATGATGGGCGTGCTGGCATCCATGCGTTTCCAAAACCCGGGTAGATGCCGAAGGGCTTTTTCCAACCAGGGAAGCAAATTGTACATGAGCGGGTTGATGGTGATAGAGACCAGTGAACCTGCCAGAATCAGAGAATACTGATCTGCCGTCAGCAGGTTGAGCGATAGTCCGGCCTGACCGATGATGAACGAGAATTCACCTATCTGGGCCAGACCGACGGCAATGATCAAAAAGGTGCGCGCCGGGCGGGGAAAGAATAGACCCAATAAGATGACAATGACCGCTTTTCCGACCACAATCAGGGCGGTAATAGCCAGGACGTGCCCAATGTTATTCCATAAAAAGATCGGATTGACCAGCATGCCAACCGAAACAAAAAACAATACCGAGAAGGCCTCGCGAAAAGCGAATATATCCGCACCGACCTGGTGGCTCAGGTGCGACTGGCTGATGATGGCGCCAGCCACAAAGGCGCCCAACGCCAGCGAAACGCCAAAGAGCTCCGAGGCGCCCATGGCAGTGCCTAACGTGATTGTCAGAATGGCCAGAATGAACAGCTCGCGGGAGCGAGTATGCGCGATGATATTGAGCAACCAGGGAAATAGCCTGACGCCGGCAAAAAACATGATGGCCACAAAAGCTGAGGCTTTCAGCAAGGTAAATCCCAGGTTTTGCCAGTTAAACGCTGCGCCGTTGGCAGCCAGCGCAGGCAACAACACCAGAATCAGCACTGAAAAAATATCTTCCATTACCAGCCAGCCAACGGCAGCCTGACCATGGCTGGTATTGAGCAGCGAGTTATCCATCAGTCCGCGCAGTAGTACCACGGTACTGGCGACCGACACTGAGAGACCGAGCATGATCCCGGAGGAGATACTCCAACCCCATATCTGGCTGAGGGCATAAGCCAGCAGCGTGGCTAACCCGATCTGGATGAGCGCTCCGGGCACGGCGATATCACGTACCCGCCACAGGTCCTGAAAGGAGAAATGCAGCCCAACCCCAAACATCAAAAAAATGACGCCCAACTCGGCAAGTTGCCGGATGGTGTCGATATCGCCTTTAAAACCCGGCGTAAACGGACCGATAATAATTCCAGCCAGCAGATAACCGACAATGGTCGGCAGGCCAATTTTGCGCGCAATCGTCCCGCCAATGAAAGCCACGATCAGAGCGATGGAAATATTAATTAAAAGGGGCAGCTCATGCATAAAAAATCCTTATGAAATTAACATTCCAACAAGTGGGGTAGAAAGAATATATGCGTTGATTATCCCAAAGTTTTATGGGTAAATCAAATCGAATTTTGCGTGCATCCGATGGGTAAATGACCGAATGGTCATTCGAACGCCCAGCCTTGGACAAGGTTACCATGTCACTCCTGCCTCGGAAGCTCGATGCCTGCCTTGTCCCT
>JAJZSS010000530.1:444-2522 GCA_021849525.1 Chloroflexota bacterium | reverse complement strand
TAAGCAGGGTTGCCGCATTGTTGGTGGAGGCGTCCCTAGCCCTGGTATTAACCGAGAAAGCACTGAGAGTATCAGTGGCAGCCTGACGAATGGCGCCACTGCTGTCCTTAACGGTAATGGTCAGTCCGCCTACGGCTGTAGCCACGTCAGCAGCTGCAGCTGTAGCAGTTACCGATCCGGCACCTGAGGAGGTGTAACTCTGACCGGTAGAACCCTCGATAGCTGCTAACAATGAAGAAGTTCCAGAATATGATGCAGCGGTAACAGTGTACAAAGTACCGTTTTTATAATAATTAATGGTAATGGTATCACTAGTTAATATCCCCAATGAGTTTCCAGCTGCGTCCTGAAGATTAGAGAGCACCACTGCGGTGCCCATATTGGCACTGGCGGTATTTTGCAATATTTCCTTGGTGGCGGCATAGGCCTTGGACATCCCGCCGTTCAAGAGCTTTTTAGAGTTAAACTCAGTATTGCTGGCAATCCGGTTGATTTCACTTTCCAGCTGGGTGATCTCCTGCTGAATATTGCCACGGTCCTGGGAAGTGTTGGTGTCGCTGGCAGACTGAACAGCCAATTCCCTCATTCTCTGCAGAATGCTGTGGGTCTCATTGAGGGCACCTTCAGCAGTCTGAATCATCGATATGCCGTCTTGGGCGTTACGGACAGCCTGGTCAAGACCGCGAATCTGACCGCGCATCTTTTCTGAAATGGCCAGTCCTGCAGCATCATCAGCAGCCCTGTTGATCCGCAAGCCTGATGATAGTTTTTCAAGAGATTTTGATCCTACGGTGTTGTTGTTGGATAGCTGCCGATAGGTATTCAGCGCAGCAATGTTGTGGTTAATCCTCATCTTTTCATTCCTCCATGAATTCTATTTTATACCGCATCCGTGCGGTACATTTTTTCCGGGTCGGCCGCCCCAGAAAAACTTTCTACTATTAATATCGACTATTTATGCAATAGGTTTAGGGGTCAAAGTAATTTTTTATCCTCAATATTCTGGCTAATTGTTTTGCTTGCAAAAAACACTGCATCCTCGGCGCTGGTAACGGACTCTTTATTCTCCTGCTGCAGGGCAATATATATTTCAGTTCGCAAAATCTCCACGATTGTCGGTGCGTCAATTCCCAATCGGATGGTTTCACCGCTGACTTCCACCAAAGTTATCTTAATATCCTTGCCTATCATAATGGATTGTCCTTTTTTACGGGCCAACACCAGCATTTAAACGTTCCCCCTTTCCTCCGCAGGTTTCAGGACCAGCGGGGTTTGAAGGGAATACCTTTTATCGTTTAAGATTACCTGTTTGGCCAATAAATCCCTGGTGTTAACCACGATGGGGGCGAGCAAGTTTACTGTGGCTGATTCGATGCCCCGGCTGGTGTTTACGGTACATAAAACCACCACCTGTTTTTCATCCGTTATTTTAAGCTGATCAGTCACCTCATTATCAAGATCAAACTCATATTCACTATAGGCAGTAAAGGGATTAACCAAGATCAGACCGACTTGCGGTTCGGTGGTGCTACGCAGAAAATAAAAGGGTGATTCAGGTGCCAATGCAGTCAGGATATATTCTTCATAATCCAGGCCAGGTATTCTCCAGGGGAATGAGACAATTAAGCCTGTTTCCTCAATACTTCTTTCAGCGTCTTTTGAAGTGCATTCCATTGCTGACCACCCCCATGAATATTAAAGTGACCTTTAGGTCACTCCGACTATGCATAACCGTTTAAATTTTTTCCTCTATCTTGATTTGTTTCTTCAAGCCAAGCCTCGGCTTCATCCAAGGAAAATTCCCGGGAAATCCCTGTGCGTCGGTCTTGAGCAGTGATCCTGGGCTTACTCTTGTCCTTTAATTTTACTGTAAACTCCAGGGGGTGGTTAAACATCTCAGCCGCACGGCGCATTCGCTCCACCGCCTTGTTTAAATCGTAAAGCTGTTTGCGCAGTATCGGGTCTTCGCTTTGAAGTACAGCCTCTGACACACTATTTTTTATGCGACCCGCTTCCAGCCCCTTAGCTACATCCTGAGCAATAAGTGCCTGCAGGCCGCCTGCACCCACTTTCACGAC
>JAJZSS010000530.1:0-434 GCA_021849525.1 Chloroflexota bacterium | reverse complement strand
TTGGCTCCGGATGCCAAGGATGCCTGTAGTGTAACCTGATCATTAGCAATGGCGATAGAAAGCTTATACATATCCGCATCCTCGAGGGCAGATTCAGCTTCCCCCAATTTCGTTTGCGAGTCCAAAATCTGATCCTTCAATGCCTCAAAGTGTCTGGTCCGAGACCCTACACCAGCCCTTCTTTCCAGTAGCTTATCCGTTACCCGGTGAATTTCATCGATGCTGTCATTAGTTGCTGTCTGGTCACCCGTCCTTAAATTGTCCCGCAACCTGAACAATACATCAAAGATTCCCTCATCAACATTACTGGCCTTGGGAACTGCAGAGTTATATACCTCAAACACCCCAGGTGTGGTTTCAGTTCCATGCCCGAATACTCCCAACTGATTGTCGATAATTATCTTAAACTGATCCCCAACCGCTGTTCCAGTCAT
>JAJZSS010000529.1 GCA_021849525.1 Chloroflexota bacterium | reverse complement strand
GTCTCGCCCCGCCCGACGGCTACTTCGTTGAGAGCATCCCATGCTCCTAGGAGTGTTTCACCCCGCCAATGTTCGGTGACGAGCATCATGCGCTGTTCCAGCCAGTAATCACCGCTCTTCAGACGAGGGAGCAGATTTCGCCACTGATCTACCTGTACTTCAATCAAGAAACCGAAACGCCCCATATTGATCCCGAGGATCGGTACTTTTGCTGGACCGCAAAGGTGACCAGAACGGAGCATGGTTCCATCGCCTCCCACCGCGATGAGCAAGTCAATCTCTCCGTTAATCACAGCCTGGCGCAGGGGATCATCCTGAAGATGGCCCGTTATCGTCTCGTAACCCGCTTCAAGCAAGAAGGTATTTACTTGCTGGGCAACTTCGTGCGTTGCTGGCATTTGGGGAGGGGTGGCAATGGCAATTCGCTGTATCGTTTTTGGTGGCATATCCGATAATTATAGTGTTAAAATCGGCAACCGTTTGATATAGATTAATTAATCGATCGTCTGGTCGCAGGTTTGGCGATATCCACAGCCCCGGCAGCGGGCTGGATCCGCGTGTGAGCGAGAAACGTCTTTTTGGCGGTCTCGATTGCGCATTTCTTCAAGAATATCAAGCAAAGCTGATTCTAGCTCGGGGGTGTAGTCAATTGCGAATGTACGATTCGAGTAATGAAGAATGCCGTGATGCGGGCGTTTACCATAGACTGATTCGACCAGCATGCAGTAGGCTGCCAGTTGGAAAATATGCGCGTCGTACGGCGCAGCGGAGACCCGGCTGGATTTTACTTCAATAGGGATTAAGGAGTCACCTTGCTGCACCAGGTAATCTGGTTTTCCAGTCAGACCGTGATGGGGATCATAGAGCGGCTCTTCGACCGGACCCCACAGGCGCGGATCACTGGAGATTACCCGCCCACCAGGCAGGCCGGCTGCTTTCTGGCGGCGTCCAGCCTGCCAGAAAAGGGCGATCGCAATGATGATAAGGAATATCGCCAGAGGAAGCAGCAGGCTGGGCATCGATTAGATGGCACTTAGCAACGTTTGTGTAAGGGCGGCTGCCAGCAATCCCAGGGCTGCCAACAGGAATAAATACGCCAGGGTTCGCAGGGCGCCGGCCAACCACACGGCTTTGCCATGTTGCAAATGTAATGAAGTACCGGCTGCCATTTGAGGCTGGTTTTCTGAATCGATCCCTTGCTTTTGATACCACCAGGCACGCTGGCAGTATATAAAGCTGGAAATTTCTGAGGCCCGGATGGTGCGCATAGACAGAATCTATTTGCTGCTCAAGTCTTTTAGTTGCTGCTCGACCCGCGCCAGACTCTGTTCCAACTGCTGCTGGCGCAGGCTCAAGGTCAGATCGCCGCGCGTGCGTTCAGTAACCCCGCGCACGATATCCGTCAGACGGCGCAAGCCACCCGTGATGGCGTCTGGATAATCCATCGTCACCAGGACCCCATAGATATCATCCATGTGGTGGAGCAAGCGTTCGGCTTCCTGGGCTTCGCCGTGTAACAGGCAATCCAGGCAGCGCCGGCGCAGCTCGCCGGCTGCTTCTGCCAGACCCTGTAAATAAGTGGCATATTCCAGATCCAGCGATTCAGGTGAGGGGAGTTTACTGTTTTGCACCAACGCATATACCAGGCACGCTTCCGCATATTCTTTCAAGGCATCCTGGGTATATCCGGCATAGAAAATCTCAGGATGATCGGCAAGCTCCTGGCGTAAAGAGGCAATAATCTGGCGGCATTCTGCCAGATGTTCGCTCGCCAGCTCCCATTCTTCGCGATGCACGGCGCGGATAGCATGGGCACAATGGCGGGTGAGGGTACGCGATTGAGAGAGCGCACGGTCGCGGACGGCGGTCGCAATCTCAAAATGAGCGTGGATCCGTTCGGCGGTTTCTTCTAAATGATCCATATTCTTTTACTTATGTGGCTGGGTCTTCAGGTGGCTGAGGCGACTGGGGTGGGCGGAAAAGATGCTCAGCCAGGGGTGAGGCAGAGGGAACGGAGATTGCCCCAAACGAGGCTTCATAGCGGGCCAGATTATCCGCCAGTGCGTTATAGAAGAGCTTGGCTCCTAAGGGCGACATCACAATCCGCGCCAGCACTTCTGCCTGGTTGGCTCCCGGAAGGATCTGGGCAAAATCGAAAACCAGGTCGGATGGAGAATGGGCGATGCGCACAAAATTAGCATATTCAACTTTGAGATTATCAGGCAGCTGTAAGGTTGGCATCGGTGGATGAGCTGTACGTGAGGGAGGCGAGGACATGGTGTTCCTTCCTTATATGTTGGGGAGATGCATAAATTAATAGCATCTCCCCAACCGGTTGGTAGTTATCTTAGAATGGGATTTCGTCAGCGTCCGGCTCGGAAACCTGACCGCCGTACTCACCGCCTGCACCCGAATCGCCTTCACCACGGCTCGAAAGGAAGCGGACAGTGGAGGCACTGACTTCAAAGGATGCGCCAGGGCCATTTTGTCCGGTCCAGACGCGCGGACCGCCGGTCTTCTGATCGGGAATCAAGCGTCCCT
>JAJZSS010000528.1 GCA_021849525.1 Chloroflexota bacterium | reverse complement strand
CCTGCTCTTTTGGTTAGCTAAAATGAATAACTGGGCATCGAAAACCGGCTGGGTTAGCTGCTGGCTGGACGTCTCCCACCCCAGACAGCATGCCCGGCGGACGCCCAAAACACATTCAGATCCTGGTATCCGGCAGCCTCCAGCCAGCGGATATGATCGTTCAAAGGGGAAGGCTGGTCCATGGGATCGGGATAACGAAAGATATTCCATCCCTCCCGCACGAAGAACTCGTACGCCTCCAGCGTGCCATCCAGCTCCAGCGCCTGTTGGCGCACAGCAGCATCCCACTCTGCCGCCGCGAATTCCATGGCCTCGCTTCCCACCGGCAGCACCAGGTCGGCAATCAGAAAACTTCCTCCCGGCAGCAGCATCTGATATACATCGGTGTATAGAGCTTGTTTACCGGCTGCGTCCAGATGGTGGATCGCCAGCGAAGACAAAATTGCGTTGTATTGGGCCTGCCCACCCCGCCAATTCCGTTCCGCCAGCTCAAAATGCCTGACTGAAAAGCGTTCTCCAAATCGTTCCAGGCGTTGGGCAGCTCGCTCCAGCATCAAGGGCGAGCCATCATATCCGGTGAGTGCTGCCTGCGGAAAATGTTCCAGCAGCGCCTCCGCCAGCAGGCCCTCTCCGCAGCACAGCTCCAGGAGGCGCAACGGTCCACTGGCAGGCGGTACCAGCTTGCACAACATATCAATTTGCTTCTCACGCTCCGGCACGAAATAGCGCCCGTAATCCACAAACTGCTGCGAATTGGCCTCGCTCCAGCTCGAAAGGGGTATTGGACTTTCCATCCGGTCTCTCATCGTGGTCAAATTACCCTGGATCCACCCGGGCTTCTGGCGGGACCTTTACCGGATCACCGGCAGGTAGACCTGGTTCGGGAGGTCAGCTTGCGTCACATCCAGCGGCGCCCAGCCCTCCTGCCCGCCATAGCTCACCTTCCACCAGAAAAACCCGTGCACGAAGATCCCGTTCATGTTATTGGCGGTTTCTAAGACCATTACCGGTACGGACCCTGTTTCACCCGGATCGATCGTAGTCAGGCGATCGTAATTGTTTCCCGGACCGTGTCGTAGGGGGGTTTGGGTAAATACTTGCGCTGTAGAGCCCGCCGGGAAAGCATTGAAGCGCACCGGCGGCTCGACTGCCACCATCATCAGCCCATTGGGTACGATAGCCTCATATTCCTGGATATCTTCGCTCCACATCCCCATCGTTTGTGACACACTTGCATCTGCTGGATCGATCGTTTCCATCAATAATCCCGTACTATCCGTCTCCATTACCGCGGACGGTTGACTACAATCGGTAAAATTACAGGTTGTGTGGTTGATAACCGTTCCATTTATCACCATCGTCGATGAGCCGCCTCCGTCCAGGGTCGCCGCGTCTGCCGCCAGCAGGGTGTTTTTGGCAAACTGGGCGATCTCGTAGTTGCTCATCCCACGGCTTACCCCCGGTTCGCGCCCATCCACCACAATGAAGAAAACAAAATTTTCATTTGAAGCGATGGCCGTCATTGGCTGTCGCGCCACATCCTGTATAACCTGTACGATATTATTTTTAAGGATATATTTATCCACACCAATTGCAGTGTAAGTATTGGTCCAATCTGTACGTTCTGTGCCCGGTACATAATTGCAATTCGTAATTTCCTGAGAAATAGATACTCGCTCGCCGATATGCGCCTTACCGACCAAAGATTCTACTGGATCGCCATTCGCAGACAAGACAATATGATCAAATGGTATCTCTGTATTGCCAACATTTGTGCGAATTTGACGGATGATCCCTTCAACTGCAGGAAGTGTACCTAAAGGCCGTCGTAACTCTATGAGCACTTCTGCACCATCGTCATTTGTGCGTGTACTGGTTCCATACTGATTTGTGTATAAAATCATCTGATTGTCCCCACGCGTTACATTGACGTTGTGAAATTTCTGATATACATCATTTTGGTCCAAAAATGTTACTCTCTGTTTGTTTTCATTATGGTAAATACATTGCGCAAAGGAAGAAGTACTATCTTGCTTCCAGACAAAACCGCTCATTGACTGAAGCTCAGTAAAATGCCTTGTATACCAACCTGACTGTACGTGACCACTGGCTAATGTGGGGTCATATCTCCCAACTGTAAAGAATCCATTGATCCCCACCACTGCGTCCATGCGCGTCCCCCACTGCTTCCCCCAAAAACCCAGGGCTCCCTCGGATTGATTAAACATGGATCGTACAGTCTCGCGCGTGTCAGCGGGATTTTCGTCCCAAATTACGCCGTCGGCTAATAGTCCTTCAATCGTCACGTTAGGGTTCCTGCGATCTAACCGGCTCACAAAGACCCTGTTTGGATCGGGCAAATTAAATATCTTGTATTCAATTCCTGGTGCTAGTTCAATTCCCCATGTACCTTCTTGCGCCAGGGCGCCCCCGCTCGCCAGAGGCAGGACGGAACTCGCCAGGATTGCCAGGATGAATACAATGCGGGTGGGTCGAAGCAGTCTCATCTATACCTTCCTCTTCTCGAAATTCAAATCGCAGGGTG
>JAJZSS010000527.1 GCA_021849525.1 Chloroflexota bacterium | reverse complement strand
GTTAACTGCCCAGTCAGCAGTCAGGATTGAACTTACCCCCGAACTTATCCTGGCCCTGTTCGTACCTCCTCTGGTTTTCGAAGCAGCATTTCATCTTAAATTGACCGAATTACGCCGTAACATGACTTTCATTCTGGTATTGGCTGTTCCGGGTGTGATTCTCACAACCATGATTGTCGGTGGATTTCTGGTCCTCGGAACCTCTCTCAGTCTGCCAGTAGCCCTGGTCTTTGGCTCTCTGATCGCCGCTACGGATCCCGTAGCCGTGGTCGCTTTATTCCGATTACTGGGTGTCCCAAAACGGCTTTCAGTGCTGGTCGAGGGTGAAAGCTTATTTAATGATGGAACAGCGCTGGTTTTATTTAATCTGATGCTGGCGGTCGCGCTCACCGGGAAATTCAACTTGATGGGCAGCCTGGTTGAGTTTTTGCGCGTATCCGCCGGAGGAATTGTCGTAGGTTTGGTGTTTGGGTGGGCTATCTCGCGTCTGATCGCCCGGATCGACGATTACTTGATCGAAATCACGTTAACTACCGTTCTCGCCTATGGCTCTTACCTTATGGCCGAACAGCTCCATTTCAGCGGTGTATTGGCGGTCGTGGCTGCTGGCTTGATCACCGGCAGCCTGGGACCACAAGGGATGAGCCCAACCACAAGGATCGTGTTGTATAACTTTTGGGAATACATGACCTTCCTGGTGAACTCTCTTGTTTTTTTATTGATTGGCTTAGATGTAGATATTCGTGCCTTGCTGGATTCCTGGCAACCAATCTTGTGGGCGATCGGCGCCGTACTCCTGGCTCGCATCGTGGTTGTTTACGGGCTGGGATGGTTGACAGGTCGTTTGACTGAACCCATCTCCATGCGCTGGCGGCATGTTCAGGCATGGGGCGGGCTGCGGGGTGCCCTCAGCCTGGCCCTGGTTCTCAGTCTGCCTGCCACATTAGGTCCGGATCGATTCTTGCTGCGGACAATGGCCTTTGGTGTAGCCTTATTCACGCTGCTTGTCCAGGCAACCACCATGCGCACTTTGATCCGCCGGTTGGGAATCATTACAATCAGCCCCGCACAGGTCGATTATGAGGAGCGCCATGCCAGGCTGACAGCCCTGCGATCCGCTGAAGCTCATATCGAACGCCAGTATCGGGAAGGATTAATTTCTGCACCTGCCTGGGAAAGAATCAAACCAAAACTGCAGGAACAGACAGCATTGCTGGCTGATTCTGTAAGGGAATTGCTGCGAGTAGAGCCCGAGCTGGAAGCGGAGGAGCTAGCCACGATCCGGCGGGAAATTTTGCGCGCCCAGCGTTCAGCTTACCTGGGCTTACGCGGAGATGGAGTCATTTCTGAAGATGCCTATGAAAAGTTGTCGGCGGAGGTGGACGCAGTATTGGAGGAAGGCGGTGGTCCATACTGGTTTGTGCCCCAGGAGTCCCTCCCCCAGCGATTGAAAGAAGGGATTACGGGGACAGCTCTGGTTGAAGAAATTCCAATTGAACAAGGCGCAGCCTGCGATGGACAACAGGTTAAGGATATCGCCTGGCCCGCCCACTTTGTTATCGTAAGCCTCCGCCGAGGTAGCCAGGTATTAATTCCCAAAGGTGGAACAATTTTATATGCTGGAGATATTCTCACTGCGGTGGGCGAAAGTCCTGCAATTCGTGAAGCCCGCCGATTATGTCAAAAGATAAATTTATAATATCCTGAGTGAGACCCCAATTTTCATTGTGGAGGTCCTGTGATTAATTACTGCCTGGTTAATTCCATTCCGCACAGCTATGTTAAATGCCTGCCTGGCTCAGATCTCATTTCCAGCGCTCAGGATGCGTTGGACCTGGTAGGAGGCTGCGGAGAATACGAAGTGTCTCGCCTGCTGATCCCTGAAGGCTGCCTGAGCGAAGATTTCTACGACCTGAAAACCGGACTGGCAGGTGAAGTTCTGCTTAAATTCAGTAATTACCGCATCAAAGCTGCTGCAGTAATCCCAACTGATATGGTGGGAAAAGGTAAGTTCTATGAATTTGCCCTGGAGACTAACCGGGGCCGGGATTTCCGGATTTTCTCCGATCTGCCAAAAGCCATGGAGTGGCTGATCCAGGATTAATAGTTTTCCCATCCAGTAATCGATTAAGACAAGCCTGGAGCACCCATAATGTTTGAAATCTCAGCCTCTTCGGCTGCCTGCCTGGAACCTCTATGTTCGCCGCTGAATTACCATCTGGTGATCGCCTCGATCCTGGCAGGTAAAACTCCTGGCGAAATATTCACCGACCATCCTTCCCGTCCCCAGGCTGCCTGGATCAATTTCAAGCACCACTGCTTTTTGGTTGGTGCGCCAGACCTGCCTGACTTCAACCGGGAACTAATTGGGTATATTAATCAGCATTACATTCCAAAAGCCCGTACTGCAGGCCAGGAAGTATTACTGTTCGATTACCAACCAGCCGCCTGGAGCAAGTATCTCGAACAGCTCATCCCAGGGCAGCAGCGACGCCGCTACCAGCGCCAATATTTCAGCTGCCAGTCTCTCCAGGAGGATTGGTATA
>JAJZSS010000526.1 GCA_021849525.1 Chloroflexota bacterium | reverse complement strand
GATTGCATTGCAGAACAAGCAGATCTTACGCCTGCCTGCTTCCAGTGGATCTGTCGACATGGTTTATCTGGGCCATCGCTTGAGTGTTCAAAAAGTCGGACATTTGATGTCTGTCCCCATTAAATTCGATCAGAGTGGATCGTTGGGTGGAATTGTGATCCTCTCGCCCTATACCCTGCGCGCCTGGGATGATGAGGACCAAAACCGGCTGGTAGACCTGGCCGATTCAACCGCCGGCTATCTCCAGCAATTCGAGTCCTTCCGGCTTTCCAAAGATGAGCTTCAACACATGCGTCAGGCCTTCCAGACGGTCAAAGATGAGAAGGATTCTATACTTGCCGAACGGCAGGCGCTCCTGGCGCGCATCCAGACCCTCCAAACGAAAGCCGCCGATGAAAAACTGCACACTGAAGAGCTCTCGAACGTGAAAGAAGAGCTCCGCCTGGCGCTGCAGGAAATCGCAATTTTGAATACAGCCCAGACTCCAGCATCTTCACCTGCCAGTGGGGCTGAGTTGACCAACGATGAGTTTGCAGAGATCCTCGCGGTTGCTGAGGAATTGCGCCAACCCATGTCTTCGCTAGTTGGTTATACTGGCGTTTTATTGGCTGAATCACATGGTATCCTGGGTGACCGGCAGAGAAAAATTGTCGAACGGATCAGGGTTGCTAATGAACGAATGACCCGGTTGTTGGATGAATTAATCGACAACTTGAATGTCGAGGATCAGCAGTATAAACAGGCCGAGCTTCAAGCCGTAGACCTGACTGGCATTCTTCAGACAACAATTAACGATACCGAAGCGATTCGCCAGGCTAATAAAATTGGCTTGCGGATTAAAATCCCAGATCTCTTACCGGCGTTGCACGCCAACCCTGCGGCTTTACAAAAGGTATTGGATATATTGTTAAAAAATGCCAGCCGGGTATCCCTTCCGGATACGAACGTATTCCTTCAGGCCAATGTTCGGGCAGGTGAGGGTGAGCAGGACTATGTCCTGGTGCAAATCTCGGATACCGGGGAGGGAATCCCACCTGAAGAGCTGCCGCACATCTTTTCCCATATCTCAGGTGATGCGGGTTACACAGGCGACTCGAATGGAACATCGCTTTCCAACGTAAAATCGCTGGTTGAATCTTTTGGGGGACGAATTCTGGTCGATAGCGAGCCCGGGCGGGGGGCGACATTTAGTTTGTTGCTGCCCATAAAAGAGGGATAGGGGATTTTAATGCAATCAGAAAAACCCTGGGCACAGGTACTTCTTGGGTTTGGTGCGATCATCGTATCTGCCTTGCTGATCCTGGGCAGCCTTTCTTTTAGTTTGTTAGAAGGCAAAAAACCTGCCTTAGCATTGCTGCCAGCTCTGAATGATACTCTCCAGGCGACTGCTCTGCCAATTACCCTGGAGCAAGGGGAACCAACTTTTACTGCAATCCCGGCTACTTTAACACCTTCCATTCCGCCGCCCGCCAGCTGCCCGCCACCGGATGGATGGCAGGCTTATGATGTCCGGCCCGACGATACGCTGGGCAGCCTGGCTGATTTACTGGGCTACCCCGTAGAGACAATTGCAGCAGGCAACTGCCTGCCGATTGGTAGTACTTTGTTTGCGCAAATGATCCTTTATATTCCATACCCGGCTTCGCCAACCGCAGTCTCACCTACCTCAACCACTCGTGCCCCCGAGCAACAAAGCTCGCGCAACACATCTAGTTCCTCACAATCCTGCGGGCGCCCGGCAGGCTGGACGACTTATTTTGTTCGCCATGGGGATACTCTGTACAGCATCGCCTTGCGTTATTACACTACGGTCAGCCAGCTGCAGCGAGCCAACTGCATGAACTCGACAGTTCTTCGTGTCGGAAAGGTACTTTATGTACCGAACAGGGCTACTCGCACGCCTTACCCCACGGCGACCCTGCGTCCTACCACGCTGATACCACCCACGCTTGCGCCTACAACCGCCATCCCGACGACGGCCATCCCTCCGGCCACCTCCGCCCCTACCACAGCCGTCCCGACATCTGCTGTACCACCAACAGCAAACCCGACAACTGCCATCCCACCAACAACAATACCACCCACTGTGGTTCCCACGACTGCTGTACCCACCGCACCACCAACTACTGCAGCTCCAACCTCCCTGCCTCCCACCACACCTCCCACGACTGTTCCACCTCCTCCAACAGTTCCACCTACCTTCGAGCCGCCTCCTACTGATCCCTAGTAATTTGATCTACCAGTTTGCTTTTAAGCTGCGCTGAACAATTTGGTGTGCGATAACGCCGATTTTCAGATAGAATTACTCATCATTAAATTTTGAGCCTGGGCTAATTATTATTACGGAATTTTATACTTTCACTGAGCCGGTTTTTATTAGCATGTTTCTTGCAACCATCTTGTTAATATCCTACGCACAACAGGCGATCCCATGACCGGTACTGCACAACGCTCATTCTATCTGATCATCATTCTCAGCCTATTTGCTGGTTGCCTGGGCTCAGTATTGGCTGGCGTCCCGGCAGCTGCCCAATCCGACACTCAGGCAG
>JAJZSS010000525.1 GCA_021849525.1 Chloroflexota bacterium | reverse complement strand
CTGAAGGCGGTTGGGCCATGAAAGTCGAAACCTACACCCTCTCCGGAGACAGCCCCACCCTGAATCTCACCGTCAAAATGGGCATGGGGACACTGAACCTGTAGACCGAGTAAATATTTGGAGATCAGCCGTGATTAATATCCTGAAACACACGAATGGGTTGAATATCGTTGGCCAGGGCGGGAAAATCATCCTGTTTACCCTGCCGTCCCTGATCGCCGCCATCCTGATTCACCTCTCCGCCCCACGCCTGGCAGCCCCGCCCGATTGGCTCGTTGTACTCCGGCCTGCCGGTTATGTGCTCCTGGCGCCGGGGCTGCTGCTGTGGGGAGCGGCGATCATCCAGCTGCTGACCGGCTTCTCGCACGGGAAGCTGGTGACCAGCGGGGCTTATGGAGTGGTGCGCAACCCAATTTATTCCAGCGCCACTTTCTTCATCCTGCCGGCGATCTCTTTGCTGGCGCAGACCTGGGTGTATCTGGTACCGGCAGTCTTTTTGTATGCCGGGGTGATGATCTTCATCGGCGCAGAGGAAAAACAGCTCACCCAGGTCTTTGGTAAAGAATACAAGGATTATTTAGCGAGAGTCGACCGGCTGGTGCCTTTCAAGAAACCGAGGCTGAAATGAACCTCAGAAGACTCATACTCCCTGCCCTGGTCTTGCTGGCAGCGATGATGATGACCGTCATCCGGCAGGTAACCACCGACCCTGGAAGCAATCCGACCGGCTAACCACACTGTGAGGTAGCTGGTCGCAGCGCCGTGGCATAATTGGCCCACACAGGGTGACCATGCAGGCGCACAGAACGCAAGGAAAAAAACAGACGGCAGTGCAGAAGATGCTGGCAATCGTAGGGATTGCCAGCATCCTGTTGGCGCTGCTCACCGTGGGGCTGCACGAGCTGGTCTTCGAGCATACGGCGTTCGGGATGGATTTTTACACCGTGTACAATGCCGGGCGGATCGCAATCCTGGAGCGGGGCAATCCGTACAGCGATGCGGTGGGGCAGGCAGTGCATATGGGCCTGCACAACCGCTACCCGCTGCCCGGCGAGGACCCATACAACTTTGCTTACCCGGTGCACAGCCTGCTGTTGGTGCTGCCAGCGCTGTGGATGGAACTGGACTGGGCCCTGGCGTACTGGCTGGCGTTCAACCTGGTCCTGCTGTTGATCCTGCCTGCATTAACGCTGCAGGGCAGGCGTTGGCCGGCCCTGGCACTGCCCTTCATCCCGGCGTTCGTCTCCGGCCTGATCCTGGGAAACAACTCGGTTTCGGTGGGTGTGACCTTTCTCGCCGGCTGGGGGCTGCTGACCCGGGAAGAAAAACCCGGGCTGGCGACCCAGCTTTGCGCCGGAGCCTTACTGGCCTGGGGGACAATCAAGCCCCAGCTCATCTGGGCGCCGCTGGTCTTCGCCCTGCTGATTGCCCTGCGGCGCAGGCTGTGGGGCGTGCTGGCTGGATTTGGCACGGCGAGCCTGGTATTTTTGGGGCTGTCCTGGTGGATCACGCCCGGCTGGCCGGCGCTGTGGCTGGCACGGGTGCGGGAGTACAGTGTGTACGCCGGGGCGCCTCCACTGGCGCAGATCTACCCGGCGAATTTCCTGGCCGAGCCAGTGGCAAGCATGGTAGGGATGGCGCTCATCGTCCTGGGCGGGCTGCTAACGCTTGGCCTGGTCTGGCGCTGGTGGCAGGGCAGGGTGGGGACCCTGCCGGTGCTGGCCTGGTGCGGTTTTTACACTTTCATGGTGGACCCGGCGATCATCATTACCTACCAGGAGATTGTGCTGGTCATCCCAATCCTGCTGTGGGTCCTCCAGCCGGGGATATCCCTCCGGCAGGCAGTGGTCGTATGGGGGCTGGCATTTGCGGTCTCGTGGGGGTTATTTATTGGTTCCGTGCTCAAGATCAACCCGGGTTTGTTCTACCAGCTGCCCCTGCTGGCCTACCTGCCGTTTTTGCTGTGGACCTGGCTGGCCCGGAAAAAATATACCAATCCCCGTTTAAATCACCGGCCATATTGAACTCTTCCTCTGGCTCTTCCTGGTTCGATCCAGGTTTGACGCCATTACTACATTAACTTAAGTATAATGATTCTAAACTGAATCTGATCTGCCAGGGAGATATAATCCATGACCGCTACTGATCCGACAGCATTTGAATTTTTATATTACAACCGCTGGGCAAACCTGAGGTTGATCGACTTCCTGGAGGCGCTGGCGCCGGAGCAATTGGAAAGCAGCAGCCCCGGAACGTACGGTAGCATCTATGAAACGCTCCAACACGTGCTCCGGGCGGAGACACGTTACTACCAGCGTGTGACCGGGATCAACCTGGATCCGCCTTTCTCCTGGGACGACCAGCCGACCCTCACAAAAATTCGGCCGTATGCCGAGCAGGTGGGCAGCGCCCTGCTGGAGGCGGCAGGGCGCCTTACCAGTCCAGGCAGTATCCCGGTGAAGTGGGAAGATGGCAGCACGGCGAACCTTAAGCCGCTGACCTGGCTGATCCAGGTTATCAACCATGGGATCGAGCACCGGACCAACATTACCACGATCCTG
>JAJZSS010000524.1 GCA_021849525.1 Chloroflexota bacterium | reverse complement strand
GTTAATTGTCGCCGGCTCACAAAATTATACCGGAGCGGTGCTGCTGGCCGGCGAGGCAGCCTACCGGGTTGGGGCAGGGCTGGTGACCCTGGGCGTCACCGAGATCATCCAGCCAATGCTGGCGGGGCATATCCCTGAAGCTACCTGGCTGGTGCTGCCGGAAGCCGCTGGGGGCGTCGGCCCGGCGGCGGCGCGGGTGATTCTGGACAATCTGGAACGCGTGACCGGACTGCTGATTGGCCCGGGTTTTGGCCTGGCCTCACCTACCGAAGATTTCATGGCGCGCTTCCTGGCGGGCGGGCAGTATCCCACGCAGCCGCCGGCGCTCCCGCCTCTGGTGGTGGATGCAGACGGCTTGAAGTTATTGGCCCGCCAGCCCGATTGGCCTTCTTTGCTGCCCGCCAATACGATTTTGACGCCCCATCCCGGTGAGATGAGCGTGCTGACCGGACTTTCCCGGGACGAGCTCCAGGCTGACCGGTTGGGGGTAGCCCGCCGTTTCAGCCGCTCCTGGGGGCATGTGGTCGTCTTAAAAGGTGCTTTCTCGGTGGTTGCGGCGCCGGATGGGCGCACAACTGTGATCCCGGTTGCCAGCCCTGCCCTGGCGCGGGCTGGATCGGGGGATGTGCTGGCAGGCATGATCGTGGGCTTACTGGCGCAGGGCTTGCCTCCCTATGAAGCCGCCGTTGCCGGGGCGTGGATCCATGCCCAGGCCGGGGTGCGCGCCGCCGAGTCGCTGGGTAATTCAGCCTGCGTGATGGCTGGCGACCTGATCGAAGGAATGATCGATACCCTGGCATTCCTGGCCTGAACCCTGTCAGAATCAAAACCGGCGGTCCCGGTTAATGAAAACCGGCCGCCGGTTGCGATTATTCAACTTGATCAGGAAAATCAGACCGCAGCCGCCGCGTCTCCAGCCGCATCTTCCACGTCCTTGGCGGCTTTCTTCACTGTCTGGCGGACTTTGGATTTCGATTCGTCGAGCAGAATCTGGCCTCTTTGGCCAAGCTCGGAAGCTCGTTCTTTGGAGAGGCGGGCGACTTCGTCGGCCCGGGTGCGGACTTCGGAAACTGCTTCTTCTGCCTTAATCCGGGCATCTTCCAGGGCGCGCTCGGCGCGGGCTCTGGCGTCTTCGGCGGTAACGACTGCCTTGTCTTTAATCTCGATGCTCTTTTCCTTGATTACAGCCCGGGTTTCCTCACCGGATTGCGGCGCCATCAAGAGTGCAGTGGCAGCACCAACCAGCCCCCCGATGATAAAACCAGCCAGGAAATTTGCGAATTCATTGTCACGTGACATGGGATCCTCCTTATGTAGGTATTAGAACGATATACGTCGATTGTTGATGAGAGTTATTTCTTCTTACGGCGGAACAAGCCAACCAACCCCAGCGCTTCGGTGATCCCCGCCAGGTACTCATTGAGCTTGATCACCGGGTCCACGATATGATCGCTTAAGAACATGGTGGTGCCGCGCAGGTGATTGACCGTCTCGTTGGTTGAGTCTAGGATCGGCTTAATCTCATTTTGCAGTAAATTGATCAGGCGGGCGAGCTGGATCATCAGGATAACCAGCACCAGCCCAATCACCAGTGATTGAAAGCCCATATAAATGATGAAAAGATCACGCACCTTCGCGGTATCGATGCCGGGCAATAGCAGGACATACGTCCCGCCAATCAATAACACCAGCAGGAGCACGACCACCCCTACGATGATGAACACAATCTTGCGCTGCTGCTTCAACTCTTCGGGAGATGAGGCAGGCTGGGCGGCTGATGGTTTTCCGGCAGGGAGGGCTGGGATTGGCTCGCTTAGGGGAATCTCGGTTTGGTTCATTGCGTGTATTATACCCCGAATAAATTTCAGGCGGATTTGGATATAGCATACCAGAACTGGTTTATTCAGGCAATAGGGGAAGCCCTGCCTTGAATAGGGAGATTCCCCCATCCTCTTCCAACCATATATTCAAGCATGCCTTTCGACCTCACACGTGCTGCTGGTGAAGTCAGTGAATCCGGTTACGAATTCCGGGGTATAATAATCATAAGGTTACGAAAAACACATGTCATACCCGATGGATGAGCTGGACTTAGAAATATTATCCCTGCTCCAGCAGGATGGGCGCAAACCCTACACCGAGATCGCTCACGAGCTGGGCGTCTCAGAAGGGACTGTCCGCAACCGCGTCTATCGCCTGATCGATGAACAAATCATCCAGATCGTGGGGCAGGTGGATCCCATCCACATGGGCTTTGACGCCCCGGCGGTAATGGGCGTCACCGTACAGCCGGCGGAAATTGAAAAAGCCGCCGAGCAGATCGCCAGCTTTCCAGAAGTGAGCTATCTGCTGATGGTTTCTGGCGGGTACGATCTGATAGTCGAGGTTGCCTGCCGCGACCGGGCCCACCTGACCAGTTTTCTAAATCAAAGCCTGCGCAAGGTTCCCGGCGTGCAGTCGATCCACACCTTTTTGATCTTACGGACTTTGAAAGCCGATTACGAAATTCGGCCCGGCATACGCTCGGCTATTAAATCGGCTTCCAGTGAGACTGAAACCGGTGAGGCTCC
>JAJZSS010000523.1:1480-2574 GCA_021849525.1 Chloroflexota bacterium | reverse complement strand
GTGGGCGCTGGGCTCGCTGCGTATCACCCTGGGCACACCGACGACCGCCGCCGAGATCGATGCCTTCCTGGCTGTTCTGCCCGTCGCCGTTGAGCGGGTGCGCAGCCTGAGCTAGGAATACCCATTGAGCACAGAATCCAGGCGCGTTGTGGTCGCAATGAGCGGCGGAGTCGATTCCTCGGTCGCCGCCGCCCTGCTCCAGCAGCAGGGCTACCAGGTCATCGGGATGATGCTGCGCCTGTGGAACGAGCCGGGCGCTGAGTGCTACAACCGCTGCTGCACGCCCGACGCCATGGCCCAGGCGCGCCGGGTCGCCGCCCTCCTGGGCATCCCCTTCTACGCCGTGGACGGGCAGGAGGCCTTCTACCAGCAGGTGGTCACTCCTTTTCTTGCAGGCTACACGCAAGGTATCACCCCCAATCCCTGCGCTTTCTGCAACCGCCATGTGCGCTGGGAGTTCCTGCTCCAGCGCGCCCTGGCCCTCGGCGCTGATTTTATGGCCACCGGGCATTACGCCCGCTTGCTGCGCGATCCCGCAGGCCAGGCGCACCTGCACCGCGCCACGGACCCGCACAAGGACCAGTCGTACATCCTGCACGTCCTGAGCCAGGAGCAGCTCAACCACGCCCTTTTCCCCCTGGGTGAATATTCCAAACCGGAGATCCGCCAGCTGGCCCGCGATTTCAAGCTGCCAGTCTCCGAGCGCTCCGATTCGCAGGACCTGTGCTTCCTGGGGCAGAGCGATCTGCGCGGCTTCCTGCAGCGCCACGCCCCCGAAAGCGTGCTCCCCGGCCCGATCACCGACCGCCAGGGCCGCCTCCTGGGCCAGCACCAGGGTCTCGCCGCCTACACCATCGGCCAGCGTAAAGGACTGAGCATTGCCGCCCCCCGGCCGCTGTACGTCCTGGAAAAGCACCTGGCGACCAATACCCTGATCGTCGGCGAACAGTCCGAGCTCGGGCATTCCTGCCTCTCCACCCAGCCGGTCCATTGGATCAGCGGTGCCGCCCCTGCCGCGCCCTTCCAGGCAGCCTTGAAGATCCGCTCCACCGCCCCCCTGGCTCCCACCTGGATCACCCCTCTGAGGGACGGAG
>JAJZSS010000523.1:0-1470 GCA_021849525.1 Chloroflexota bacterium | reverse complement strand
GACATCACCCCCGGGCAGGCGGCGGTCATTTACCTGGACGATGAGGTGCTGGGTGGTGGTATCATCAAGGCTGCCGGCGACGGCGAACTTTCTGGGGAGGCTGTGCTATGAATCTTTCTTCTTTCATTCTGGGGGCTCTGATTGCCACCCTGTATGGGGCAGTATTTCACCTGCTGCGCGGCGGCGGGCTGGGGCATCTGCTGCTCTACCTGGCGCTGGCCTGGCTGGGCTTCTGGGCCGGGCATTTCATCGCCGCTCAGTTCGGCTGGACTTTTCTCTCGCTCGGCTCGATCCATCTCGGGCTGGCAACCATCATCGCCCTGGGCCTGCTGCTGCTGGGCGCCTGGGTCAGCCCACCCGTCCAAAAAGCCTGAATTCAATTCACAATATCTGAAACCCAATTTTCCGGCCTGAAAGGGAGGCAGCCCCATGCTTAATACCTTTTTTGTCGTCCTGATCGGCCTGCTGGGAGGCGCAGCGGTGGGGCTGCAGTCCCCGCTGGCCGGGGCGATCAGCCAGCGCCTGGGTGGGACGGCGGGCAGTTTCTTCGTCCATCTCAGCGGGACGATCTTCTCGGCTGCCCTGCTGCTCCTGCGCGGCGGCGAGAACCTGCGCGACTGGCGCACGCTGCCCTGGTATTTGTTTACCGTGGGGCTATTTGGCCTGGTTCTGTACCAGACCATCGCCGTCACCCTGCCGCGCCTGGGCAGCATGACCATGATCACCCTGATTATCATTGGTCAGCTCCTGGTCGGTATGTTGATCGACCACTTCGGCTGGCTGGGCGTGGCGGTCCATCCCATCAGTTTCAGCCGGGTTCTTGGCGTGGCGGTACTGATGCTGGGCGGTTACTTGATCGCTCGTTAAACAAAATGTGCTTGCGAGTGGCTGAAAACACCAGCCTCTCGCAATGGCCTGAGATTAAATAGAAAACCCCTCGCTTGTGGCGAGGGGCTTTTTATTCAGTTTAGAGCTACTTACTAGACAACAACTACGTTGGCAGCCTGTGGGCCTTTCGGGCCTTGCTCGATCGTGAATTCGACGTGCTGGCCTTCCTGCAGCGTCCGGAATCCATTGGACTGGATCGCTGAGAAGTGCACAAACACATCAGGACCACCCTGATGCTCAATGAAGCCATAACCCTTGCTCGCATTGAACCACTTGACGGTACCGGTGATACGTTCGTTCATTACTGAAAATCTCCTTCTTACAAAAAGAAAAATCTATGATGGCTGCCAGTAGTGCTGTTCCGTTTAATAAAAAGAACGGTCCGAGATAGGGAGCTCCCAGACCGATCCAATCCTGACGTCCAACGAACCCACTTGCCATCTTCGGACCATAGTTTACCAGTATGCTCAAAGTTCGTCAAGGAAATTTGCCATATTCATTGTTTGATTCATATAGGAATTCCTTATCATCCGGATTATTATCGCTTATAAATTACAATAGCCGGTAAAAGCGAAAGAATAA
>JAJZSS010000522.1:421-2574 GCA_021849525.1 Chloroflexota bacterium | reverse complement strand
CGATCTATCAGCACCGGTTTGAGGCGGGTACGGGTCAACGAGTTGTTCATTCCGGCGCGCTTGCCGCGCAAGGGGGATTTGGGGATGCCCACGGTGCGTTCGGTGGCGTGATAGACGAATACCGTCCCCGAGGGGATGCGCGCGGAGACTATGGCTCGCTGGACAAATACGCCATTATCATTGAAGACTTCAACCCAATCATTGTCCGCCACACCCAGCTCAGTGGCATCCTTATCGTTCAACCAGACCGGATAACCGCCGCGCGACAGAGTCATCATCCGGATATTCTCAGAGTAGGTGGAATGAATGCTCCACTTGCCATGTGGGGTAATGTAACTGAGCAGCATCCCCTGCGCTTCGGCCTGGCTTTTCTGGGTTTCATCCAGCATGGTGTGGTCGGGGCGGGGCTTGTAAGTGGGCAGGTGCTCACCCCAGGCGAGGTAATTTTCGTGATCCAGGTAGAAATGCTGGCGACCGGTCAAAGTCCGCCAGGGGATGAGGCGCTCCACGTTCAAGGTGAAGGGAGAGTAGGCGCGTCCCTGGTTGACGATCGCCGACCAGGTGGGCGTCGTGAGCACCCGGCGCGGCTGAGAGACGATATCCGCAAAGGAATAGCGCACGTCCCGCATCCCGGCGGCTAAATCCGTTAGAGTCAGACCGGTTTTATGCTCTTCGGCCTCGAAAGCGCGGTGAGCTAACTCGCCGTTGGATGATGGATCGAGGTGCAGGATGGCGTCGGCGACTTCGCGGGCATCATAGAGTGAAGGATACGTTGCACTGGAGCCATTCTTGCCCACCTGGCGAGGCTGGCGTTCCTGCAGCTCTTGATACTGTTCTTTGACCGGAATGGTTAGTCCGTGAGCGTTGACACCGTTTTGCTCCACGCCTCGCCCCAGGCTGACCATCCGCTCGTAAAGATTGGGATAATCGCGCAGTACGACGCGGAATTTGGGCATGGTCTTCCCCGGTACAGGCTGGACCTCACCTTTCTTCCAATCTCGAATTTCCGGCTGGGCCAGCTCATCAGGTGTGTCGTGCTGCAGAGGGATCATGACCACATCCTGAACGGGGTCAGGTAAATGCACCTTGGAAAATTCACTGACCTTTTTCGCGACAGCTTTATAGATATCCCAATCACTTTTCGACTCCCAGGCTGGCGGCACAGCCGCTTGCATCGGATTGATAAACGAGTGCAGGTCGGTGGTATTCAGGTCGTCTTTTTCGTACCAGGTAGCCGCCGGCAGGACGATATCGGAATACAGGGCGGAGGTGTCCATCCGGAAGTTAAGATCGACCACCAGGTCAAGCTTGCCGGTAGGTGCTTCGGGGATGTAGCCAACTTCGTTGGTGTAGCCCTGCGCCATCTCGGGAGCGATGGTGTTGGTGTGGGTGCCGAGGTAGTGTTTAAGGAAGTACTCGTGTCCCTTGGCGCTGGTGCCAATGGCATTGCCGCGCCAGATAAACCAGACCCGCGGCCAGTTTTCGGGGGCATCCGGATTTTCGACCGAAAAATGCAAATTGCCCTCACCAAGCTGATCCACGATAAACTGGATGATCTCTGCGTCGTTCTGGGCGCCCTGCTCTTTTGCTGCCCGGACGATATCCAGCGAGCTGCGATTGAACTGGGGGAAGAAGGGCAGCCAGCCCCGCCGGACGGCGCGCACCTGGTGATCTATGGTGTGCTCTTTCGCCACTGAGCCGGGAAGGGGATCATAGGTCGAAAAACCACGCTCGTAACGCCACTGATCGGAGTGAACATAGTGAAACGAAGGTGTGTTTTGCTGGCGAGGAGCCATTCCCCAATCCGCGCCAAAGGCAATTGTGCTCCAGGAAGCCTGGCTGACCAGCTTTTCCTGCCCCACATAATGCGCCAGCCCGCCGCCATTCACCCCGACACTGCCGGTGAGCATAAGGGCAATGATCGCCGAGCGATAGAGCAGGTTATTGTGGTACCAGTGGTTGGCCCCGGCGCCGATGATAACCAGGTTCTTACCATGGGTCTTTTCGCCGTTGAGCGCCCACTGGCGGGCAAACTGGAGCAGAGTGTCGCGGTGGATGCCGGTGTATTGCTCCTGCCAGGCAGGTGTATAGGGGCCCACCTGGGCATAGTCCTGGGGATATTCTCCAGGCAGGCCGCGCGGCACCCCGAACTG
>JAJZSS010000522.1:0-411 GCA_021849525.1 Chloroflexota bacterium | reverse complement strand
CCATGATCAAATCGAAGACGGTAGTTACTGCTCGGCGGGAACCGTCGATTTCGACATAGCGTACCGGAACGCCGCGCTGGATGACCTCCCCGGCGCCAAAATCATCAAATCCCACCTGCAGTACATCGTCAGATTGGTCGATCAGGCTCAGCACCGGGTCGATCTCCTCGCCGGAGAGACCGTCTTTGAGCTCCAGGTTCCACTTGCCAGGGTCCTGCTGCGCCCAACGGAAGCCAATGGTTCCCTTGGGCATACGGGCCCGGGATGAATTTTGGTCCCATACCAGTAGCTTCCAGTCCCCATTTTCTACCCCGGTGTACTCGGCGGTCTGGCCCGCCCGCACATAACGTTGGGGTCGCCCATCCGCGATCTCAACCAAAAAAGGCATGTCGGTATACTGCTTGAGATAAG
>JAJZSS010000521.1 GCA_021849525.1 Chloroflexota bacterium | reverse complement strand
GAGGTGATCACTGCGGCGTATGTGTTGGGGCGCACCCTGGCCCGCCGCGCCCCCCATCAGCGCCTGTACGTGATCGGCGAGGACAGCCTGAAGGACGAGCTGCGCGCCCAGGGGCTGCAGGTGGTGGACGAGAAGCTGGACGCCGACCCGCGCCAGGTGATTGACCCGGGCGGGATCGATGCGGTGGTGGCGGCCTTCGACCGCACCCTGGACTACCGCAAGCTGAATACGGCTTACCAAGCACTGCTGGCGGGAGCGCATTTCTACGCCACCAACGCCGATAAGGCCTGCCCGGTGCCCGGCGGGACGATCCCGGATGCCGGGGGGATCATCGCCTACCTGGAGCACATCAGCGGGCGGCGGCTGGAGCTGCTGGCGGGCAAGCCCTCGCGCCACATCCTGGAGACGGCGCTGGAATGCCTGGAGCTGCCGGCGGCGCGCTGTATGATGGTGGGCGACCGGCTGGAGACGGATATGCGCATGGGACAGGAAGCCGGGATGGCGACAGCGTTGGCGCTGACCGGGGCAACCACCCGGGCTGAAGCGCTGGCGGCCGAGAATCCGCCGGATTATTTGCTGGAGAGCCTGGCGGAGCTGATGGGGATATTAGGCGTAGTGTCTGTGCGAGGTTAAGAAACCAGGTTTTCAAGAAAAAACCTGGTTTGCAGAGTGAAGCCGCGAGGTTGAGCAACCGAGTAACCTGGAGATCAGGTTATCAAGAAAAAACTCGGTTTGCAGAGGAGTTGTATGTTACCGGTTGAACGGCGGAACCGAATTCTAAACCTGCTGCGCGCCGAGGGAGTGGTGCGGGTGAACGATCTGAGCGAGACGCTGGATGTCTCGGAGATCACCATCCGCCGCGACCTGGAGCAGCTGGAGGTGGAGGGGCTGCTGGAGCGCACCCACGGCGGGGCGATCTTCAACCAGCGCATCCGCCTGGAGCCGCTGTATTCGGAGAAGCACCGCACCCACCAGGCTGAGAAGCGCCTGATCGGGACAGCGGGGGCGGGGCTGGTGGCAGCCGGCGATACCCTGCTGGTGAATTCCGGCTCGACCACCCTGCAGCTCTTCCGCCACCTGGCCCTCAAGCGGGATCTCAAGGTGATCACCAGCAATATGAGCGCTTTCCTGGAGGTGCAGGGGGCGGCGCTGGAGCTGCTGCTGGTGGGCGGCAGCTACCGGGCTCAGTCCAATTCGCTGGTGGGGCCGCTGGCGCTGCTCAGCCTGCAGCAGGTCTTCGCCGGGAAATGCTTCATCGGGGTGGACGGGGTGAGCCTGAAGTACGGCATGACCACGCCCAACCTGCAGGAGGCGGAGGTGGCGCGCACCATGATCGAGCGCACCCACGGCCAGGTGATTATCCTGGCGGACCATTCCAAGATCGGGGTGGTGGCGGATTTCGTGACCGCGCCGCTGGAGAAGGTGGATATCCTGGTGACGGATGCCGGGATCCACCCGGAGTATGCAGATGAGCTGCGGGCGCTGGGCGTGGAGGTGATCGTGGCGGAGGGATGAAAAACGTCCGCAGATTACTTCTCTCCGCTCGCTGGCATTGATGTCATTGCGAGGGAGGCCTGGCGGGGTACTTCCGCCAGTCCGACCGAAGCAATCTGGACTGTGCGAGGAAAATGATTGAGTCTGCCCGCGACAGATTGCTTCGCTCCGCTCGCAATGACAACATTTTGACGGTCGCATGGACTTTCAGTTGTCATTGCGAGGGAGGGCTGACGGGGTACTTCCGCCAGGCCGACCGAAGCAATCTGGGCTATGCGAGGAAAATGGTTGAGCTTGCCCGCGACGGATTGCTTCGCTCCGCTCGCAATGACAACACTTTAGCTGTCGCAATGGCATGTTGCTCCGCTCGCAATGACAATGATGATGTCATTGCGAGGGAGGGCTGGCGGGGTACTTCCGCCAGCCGACCGAAGCAATCTGGGTTTTCGGAGTACGTGAAAATGTCCGATAGATATTATTGTGTTTACATCATGACAAATGTGCACAATACCGTGCTTTATACAGGAGTCACAAACAACCTGCAACGAAGGGTACTCGAACATCGGTCGGGTATGGGAAGCGAATTTACGAAAAAATATAATGTTAAGAAGCTTGTCTTTTTTGAATGCGGTGACGATATAAACGCAGCTATTACGCGTGAAAAACAGATCAAAGCTGGATCGAGAAAAAAGAAGATTGAGTTGATAAACAGCATCAATCCAGAATGGAAAGATTTGTATGAAGAGTACTTTCCTTAGAATCACTGATTCTGGATTTGGAGTTTTGATGAAGACTGCCCGCGACGGATTGCTTCGCTCCGCTCGCAATGACTGCAACCTGTCATTGCGAGGGAGGCTGGCGGGGTACTTCCGCCAGGCCGACCGAAGCAATCTGGGCTTTGTGAGGAAGATGGTTGAGCCTGCCAGCGACAGATTGCTTCGCTCCGCTCGCAATGACAACATTTTGACGGTCGCAATGACAATATGCAATGTCATTGCGAGGGAGGCTGGCGGGGTACTTCCGCCAGGCCGACCGAAGCAATCCGGGCTTTGCGAGGAATATGGTTGAGCCTGCACGCGACGGAT
>JAJZSS010000520.1 GCA_021849525.1 Chloroflexota bacterium | reverse complement strand
GGCTTCCAGGTTCAGACCGTAGCCTTCTTCAAAGCGATTGGGAATATAAGGAATGATTTCGCTCCCCCCCAGACCGCGCAGCACCTCGGTAAGCAAAGCAGTCGCTGTGACACCGTCCACATCATAATCCCCATAGACGGCGATGGTTTCCCCGTGTTTGAGAGCAAAGCGAATGCGCTCGACGGTCTCGGACATTCCCAGCATGCGCTCAGGCTCGCTGAGTGGGGGTGGGGCAGCTTCTAAAAAGCGCCGGGCAGACTCCGCCGTGGCATGCCCGCGGTTATACAGGATCTGCTGTAAGACGGCCGGGTACTCAGCCAGATTCTGGGCGGCGAAGGGTGTGAGAAGTTGGGAGATTTGCCAGCGTTTTTTCGGTTGAGGCATAGCATTGATGGTTGAGCAACCGCAGGCTATCGGGCAGCAGGCTCGGATGCGATCTGGCGCGCCAGCGCCAGTGCGCCGGTCAATCCGGCTTCATCTCCCAGGGCAGCCGTAAGCAGGCTCAGTCCTTCCAGATAATCTTTCGATAATGTAAATTCGTGCAAGGCCTGGCGCAAGGGATCCAGGATCAGCTTACCGCTGCGGGTAACGCCTCCGCCCAGCACGATGGCGGCGGGATTGAAAATGTGCAGATAATCGGCCAGGGCGTGCCCGATCAGTCTACCGGCGCGCTCCAGAGCGCGGATGGCCAGAGCATCTCCGGCGAGGGCAGCCTCCGCTACCGCTTTGGCTGTCAAAGGCTGGCCGGCCGGAAGCGAGCTGGTTTCACCGGCCTCGATCTGGGCGGCGGTCCACCGGGAGATTGCCGGCCCGGCTGCCATGGCTTCCAAATGGCCGTACTGGCCACACGGGCAGATGGGTCCGTTGGGATCGACGGTGACATGACCTAATTCGGTTGCCAACCCACGCTGCCCCAGCAGCAGGTGATCATCCATAATCACGCCTGCCCCGATCCCGGTGCTGATGGTCATGTAGATCAGGTTGTGAAAGCCCTGCCCGGCGCCGTACTTCCATTCCCCCAGGGCTGCCAGATTGGCATCATTTCCAATTACTGCCGGTATCCTGAAACGATCCTCGATGATCTGGCGTAAAGGCAGGTTGGTAAAGCCCTGCACGTTTAGGGCGTTGAAGATTGTTCCGGTGAAAGGATCGAGCTGCCCGGCGGAAGCCACCCCAATCGCCTGCACCTGGGCCTCACCCGGCATGATGGCGGCGATCAGATCCAGCAAGCGCGTCAGCGGCATCTCCCCTGGGCTGTGGGTCGGGATGCGCTCCAGTCTTTCGGGGTGCGTGCTGCCTGCCGGGAAAAGTCCCGCCCGCATTTGTGTTCCACCCAGGTCGATTGCGATATGGTAACTCACGGGCAAAGTATAGCATAAGGCGCGATCGTAATGAATAGATTCTCCTCCGCCTGGCAGGCTGGACCCACCAGGCATCTGGTTGACGACTCTTCTAAAGGCTGCTATGATCATCCTGTATGGCAAAACCACGTTCTGGCTGGTTCTATCGCCTGCTTGGGGGATTGGCAAACCTGTTCCGCTGGTTGATCCCAGGTCTGGGGATCAAGCGCTGGTATCTTTTGATTTTCCTGGGGATTACGCTGCTGGCAGTTGGATTCGGTGTCGTAATCCTGGAAGTCTATCGCACCACCCCCGATGACGCCTGGTGGCTCCGGCTGATTTCCATCGCCTCTTTGCGTTTTCTGGCGCGGCCGGTGCGGGCGCTCATTTTTGGTGGGTTGGGGGTTGGACTGATCTTTTTCGGGATCTGGAAGCTGAACCGCTCGATGCTGTCCCCTTTTATCGCCCCCGGTCGCTCGATGCTGGATACGCTGCGCGACCATCGCCAGCGCGGGCGTGGGCCGCGGATTGTGGCGATTGGTGGCGGGCACGGCCTGGCGACCCTGCTGCGCGGCTTGAAGCAGTATTCGCGCAATATCACCGCAGTGGTCTCGGTGGCGGATGATGGCGGATCGTCGGGGCGGCTGCGCCGCGAGCTGGGTATCCCTCCCCCCGGGGATATCCGCAATTGCCTGGCAGCCCTCTCCAGTGACGAAGCCTTGCTGACCCAATTATTTCAATATCGCTTCCCGGCTCAGTATGGCAGTCTGGAAGGGCACTCCTTTGGCAATCTCTTTATCAGCGCGCTGGCTGAGATCACCGGCAGCTTCGAAGACGCCGTGGTGGAATCGGGGCGTGTCCTGGCGATCACCGGGCGCGTTCTCCCCTCCAGCCTGCACAACGTGCGCCTGGTGGCCGATGTGCGTGTGCCGATGACGGCCAGAGAGGTGCGCGTGGAGGGTGAAAGCCATATCCCGGATAGTCCCGGCCAGGTGGTGCGCGTCTGGTTGGAGCCCAGCAATCCATCCGCCTTCCCGGAAGTCATTCAGGCGATCCTGGCAGCGGATATGATCGTAATTTCTCCAGGCAGCCTGTATACCAGCGTGCTGCCCAACCTGCTGGTCCCCGAGATCATGGATGCCGTGCGCGCCAGCCGGGCATTTAAAGCTTACGTGTGCAATGTTGCCACCCAGCCTGGTGAGACCGATGGCTACACCGTGCGGGATCACCTGCACGCCC
>JAJZSS010000519.1 GCA_021849525.1 Chloroflexota bacterium | reverse complement strand
ATCAGGATGGGCGGTCCACCGGGACGCTGTGGGCGAGGGAGCAGGATCGCATCCTGGATCTGGAAATATTTTCCCTTAAAACTGACCGGGGTATCGCTCAGGAGCAGCTGGCGGATAATTTGAATGCCCTCTTCGAAGCGGGTAAAACGCTGAGGTATATCCATCAGGTCCCAGCCGAAATGCGTGTGCTCTCGTTCCTGCCAGCCCGCGCCCAGGCCCAAGGTCAGCCGCCCGCCAGAGAGGTCGTCGACCGCCGCTGCCATGCGCGCAGTCAGGGTGGGGTGGCGAAAGGAGACCGGCGAGACCAGCGGGCCAAAGCGCAAATGCCGGGTGTGGCTGGCCAGCCAGGTGAGTGAAACCCACAGCTCGAGTGAATCCAGATCCGGTGGGCTGCTGTTGGTATAGTGGTCAGATCGGAACAGCCCGGCGAAGCCGGCCTCATCGGCCAGGCCGGCAATACGTTGCCAGAGCGGCCAATTGAGGCCGTTCTGTCCCTCAATCATCAATGCAATTTCAATCATGAATCGTACCTGCGGATAAATTCCTCGGCCTTTTCCACCAGGTCACGGTTGCCGATGTACAGCGGGGTGCGCTGGTGGAGCTCATCAGGCTGGATATCCAGGATGTTTTTCACGCCATTCGAGGCGTACCCACCGGCTTGCTCGGCGATAAATGCCAGGGGGGCAGCCTCATAGGTCAGGCGCAGCTTGCCGTGGGGTTTATTCGGGTCCTTGTGATCGGCAGGGTAGTAAAATACGCCGCCCGAAAGCAAATTGCGATGAAAATCGGCAACCAGTGAGCCGATATAACGCAGGGACAGGTGTTTCGGACCGTTATGACTGCCCTGTAAATACGACGTATATTCTTGCACACCCCGGCTCCAATAGCGTTCGTAACCCATATTGGCGCTCATATACGTGGCCCGTTCGGGTATCTGGATATTGGGATGTGAGAGTAAGAACTCACCCACTGAAGGATCGAGGGTGAAACCATGAACGCCTTTATTGGTGGCATATACCAGCATCGTGCTGCTGCCATATAGAATGTAACCGGAGGTTACCAGTTTGCGTCCGGGCTGCAGGCAGTCAGCCAGCGTTCCGGGTCCGCTTTCTTCAGGGGTGATCCGGCGGTAAATGGCAAAGATCGTCCCGATGGGGATGTTGAAGTCGACATTTGATGAGCCATCCAGGGGATCGAACAGCATAACGTATTTACCGATCGGATAATCTTTAGGGATCGGCATGGGCTCGGGATTCTCTTCCGAAGCCATCACAGCCAGGCGTCCGGTATGGTCGTTCATCCGCCGCATGGTCATATCTGCCAGGCGGTCCAGCTTCATTACTTGCTCCCCCTGCACGTTCGTATCCCCCGTCCGCCCCAGGATCTCCGCCAGGCCGGCGCGAATGGTGTTGCTGGCGATGACCTTGCCTGCCAGGGCAATATCGTAGAGCAGGTTGGTCAGGACGCCGGTCGCCTCGGGATAATAGTGCTGCTGGTCCAGGATATGGCCTTCGATGGTGGTGATTCTCGCATGCGTTTCGATGCTGTTGTACATTCCTTAGCTTCTCCTCTTTAATTTTCATCCCTCTGGTTGGAAGATGCTATCTTGATTATACAGGAAGCTGTGTTTGATATTGGTATCTATTCCTTACTAGACTAATTCAGGCAGGGCATAATGCTCACCGCGCTGGTTTTCGAGCTCTATATCGTTTAGGAGAAACCCCTCCTTTACCAGGGCTGCGAGACTGCGTTCAGTTTGCGCCGGGCGCCAGCCAAACAGGCGTTGGAGATCATTTCGGGTAGCAGCGCCCACGGAGCGGAAGTAAAGACCTGATAATTGCTGGCGCGCCTGGTTCTCACCAATTTGCTGGGCGAGCTCGATCAGCTCCGGGTGGTGGCGGGCGGTGATCTCATAGATAAAGGCGTAATTCCAGGCGCCGGCGCGCGCCACGCCCACCGGCATGATCTTGAAATCTGCCTGTAGATCGGTCATGGCTTTAGTAAAACGTCCGTCGCTTTCCCGGCTGCTCATCCGGGCAGCTTTGCGCAGCGCGACGGTATGCATTGGGCCTTCCTGCAGGAGAACTTCGTAGACCTGGCGGGCTTCCTGGGTCAGCCGGCCCTGTTCGTAAAGAGTCAGGTAATCTTCTTCCGGGGAGCCATAGTTTTCCGAGAGGGCATAAAAATGGGGGGCGTATTCCAGGGAGATCATGGTGCCTCTCTTACGCAGGACCTTGGCATAATACCAGCGCCGCTGTCCCAGCAGCTCATCTTTCCAACCCCAGGTGACGTGCCCCGGATCGTCGTGCTCGTTCGGCACCGGGCGGTCTCCGGCGACCGCTCCCCAAAGGCTGGGCAGGCGGATGCCAGTAATCGGCCAGAAAAAAGTGAAACCACGCTCATTGACAAATGCCACAGCTTCATCGGCGCTGTGCAGGCGGCGCGCTGGCTCAAATCGGAATGTTTCAGACTGATAATCTTTTAAGCGTTGGAGGGAAATTTCAGGCATTATTAAGATCTCATCCAGATGAAATAATGGTCGAACAGCTCAGTTATACCACGCTTGCCTGAGTGGAAAA
>JAJZSS010000518.1 GCA_021849525.1 Chloroflexota bacterium | reverse complement strand
CCTCTCGGTGGTCGTGGTATCATCCTGGGCTCGGGGACCCGGGTGCTGGTTTCTATTGATCACCAATATACGCCTCTGGTCCCGCTGATCCAGATAGATCCTTTCCCCATGCACGCTGAATCGGTACGCACCGTGATCATTCAGATCGCGGTTGGTACCAGTAACCCGCTGCCTACTTCCGCCTACGGCGGACATATTCCGACATTAACTTTCACCCCTACCATAACCCTGACGCCTACACCTACCCCTACCGAAACACCGGTTCCTACCGCGACCGAGACGCCCACCACGACTCCCACAGTTACTTTAACCCCAACGCCTACCGAAACCCCTACCCCGACCGCTACCTTTACACCGACCCCCACTCCCAACCTGTGTGCCGAAATTACCGACATGCGCCTGCATGGGACCAATGGCCTGGCAGTGACTCTTACCAACCTGCGTCCCGCGGAAGATTTAATCCTCAGTCGGGTGGAGTTGAACTGGCCGATTATCAGTCCCTGGCCGCTGTTGTCTAATATATCCACAGGAACCGCAAACCTGATGTCTTCTGCTTTGATTGACCCACCGGTGGGCTCGGTTTGTGACGGCGGCTGCAGTCGCCCCTGGGATCCCGACACTACCCTGGCCGATCGCACCCTGCCTGCCATGGGATCCACGGGATTAATCTTTGGTTTTTCACGCCCCATTTATGCCGGTTTCTATACAGTGTCGGTTTCCTTCACCAATGGTTGTCTGGTTCAGCCCCTGACATCTACCTTACCCTAGGACCTGACATGTCTCAAAAAAGAAAGTGGTTCACCATCCTGTTGTTCTTTCTTCTCTGCCTGAGCCCGGCTGATACATCACCTGTTCTGGCTCGGCCTCAAGCGCTGATCCAGGTGACGACAACAGTCGATGCGATCAACCAGGATGGAACCTGTTCTTTACGCGAGGCCATTCTGGCAGCCAACACGGATACTCAGGTCGATGCCTGCCAGGCGGGCAGTGGGGATGATGCGATCCACCTGCCGGCTGGTCTCTTCTACCTCACCCTGACCGGCCCGGTTGAAGACGATGGCTTAACCGGTGATCTGGACATCAAAAGCAATATAAACATTTATGGGAGTGGCATCACCCAGACGCTGATCGATGGCGCTGGGTCTGATCGAGTCTTCCATATCGCCAGCAGCGTCACGGTCAATATGTATAACCTGACCATCCAGGGTGGAAAGACCCCGACCGGCTCGGTCGAAGGGCGCGGGGGTGGCATATTAAACGTCGATGGAATTCTCACCCTCAATCGGGTAAAAATATTATCCAATGTAGCGGATTGGACAGGTGGTGGGATCGATAACACGTATGGCACACTCACCCTGAGTGAGGTCATCATCGCCGAAAACCGGGCTGACATGGGCGGTGGAGTAAACAACAGTCGCTATCTGCTGGCCAGCCGCAGTTTGATTACCGCCAATCAAGCCAGTATCACCGGCGGGGGGATTGACAATAACAGCGGGGGCCGGGTGAGTTTATTCAATCTCACGTTGAGTGGGAATATCGTGACTGAAGGGAATGGCGGGGGCATTTATACCGATAACCCCATCCAGCTGGCGAATGTATCGATCGTCCAGAATTTCCCTAACGGTCTATTTGAAGAGTTCAGTGTGCGCATGGTTAACACACTATTCGCTAAAAATGGGGATGCCAATTGCGCCGGGGATAGTGTTCCTGATTCGGAAGGCAACAACTTGAGTGACGATGCTAGCTGTGGCTCCTCCGGCTTTATTGTTGTTCCAAGTGCCCAGATCGACGATTTAGCCGACAATGGTGGTCCAACTTTTACCTACCTGCTCCTCCCTGGCAGCCCCGCAATCGATGCCGGAAATGATGCTTCCTGCCCGCCCCAGGATCAACGTGGGGCAATCCGTCCGGCCGATGGAGATGGAGATGGTCTGGCAGTGTGTGATATTGGCGCCTTGGAGTTGAATGCTGTCTTTACGGATCTCTATTTACCTGTAATATTGCGATATTGAGTGCGTTAATATCAGTGGGAGAATTGAAATGAAATTGCATGTAACAAAAACGAAGCATCCCCAGACTCGGTCCGTAAAGAACCAGCGTGGCCAATCCCTGGTTGAGTTTTCGGTGAGTATGGTGATCTTGCTAATCCTGATGACCGGAATCGTTGATTTTGGCTGGGCTTTCTTCACCCTGGTATCGCTTAATGATGCCGCTCAGGAGGGCGCCGCCTATGCGGCGATCTGCCCTGCGCAGACAACCGATATCCGCTCCCGAGTGCTTGATAGTGCCCCGGATCTGATCGGACGGACTCTAACAGCTTCCGATATCGATGTTTGCATCGCGCTTCCCGATAGTGCTTCCTGCGGTGCCACCCCCCGGGTCGGTGGTTATGTCAGAGTTGAGCTGGACTATGACCATCAGGTTATCACACCCTTCATTGGAGCAATCATCGGCACTCAAAACATTCCTCTGCATGCCAGCTCATGGAACCGAATTTTACAGACGACCTGCCAGGCAGGCTGATCAGGTGGGAGGATTTCATGAATCCAGATATTAAACCCAATCCTAAACCGCGTGAAAATGG
>JAJZSS010000517.1 GCA_021849525.1 Chloroflexota bacterium | reverse complement strand
GACCAGTCCCAGCGGGTCGCCCAGACCAATATCCTCACCCGCCAGGATCAGCAGCCGGCGCAGGATAAAACGCGGATCCTCGCCGGCATACAGCATCTTCGCCAGCCAGTACAGGGCGGCATCCGGATCGGAGCCGCGCACGGATTTTATGAAGGCGGAGATGGTGTCATAATGGGCATCGCCGTCCTTATCATACAGCACTGCCCGGCGCTGGATCGACTCCTGCGCCACATCCAGAGTCACACGGATGGGATTCCCCGAACTTGAGCCGGTGCTTTCTACCGCCAATTCGAGGGCATTCAGGGCATTGCGGGCATCCCCACCTGCCACGTTGATCAGGTGCTGCAAAGCATCTTCGTCGACCTCAACCTGGCGTTTGCCATATCCCCGTTCAGGATCATGCAGCGCAGCGAGTAAGATCTGGCGCACATCTTCATCTTCCAGGGGGCGCATTTGGAAAACCCGCGAGCGCGAGACCAGCGCGCCAATGACTTCAAAATACGGGTTTTCGGTGGTCGCGCCGATCAGGATCACTGTGCCATTTTCGACATGCGGCAGCAGAGCATCCTGCTGGGCGCGGTTCCAGCGATGCACCTCGTCCACAAACAAGATCGTGCGTTTGCCATACAGCTTGCGCCGCTCCAGCGAACGTTCGATGACCTCGCGCAGCTCAGCTTTACCGGCCAGGACAGCCGAAAGGGTCTCGAAATGGCTCTTAGTCAGGTTGGCGATCACCATCGCCAGGGTGGTCTTCCCTGTTCCGGGAGGCCCCCATAACAGGATGGACGAAAACAGCCGGTCTGCCTCAATTGCCCGGCGCAGCAGCTTGCCCGGGCCAACGATATGCTCCTGCCCGATGAATTCGTCCAGGGTGCGCGGGCGCATGCGGGCCGCCAGGGGAGCTTCCGTTTTCATGCGCTCGTGCATGGAATGGGTGAAGAGGTCCATGGCGATAATTATACTCGGGGGATTAGTTAGCCCACCACCTGACTCCGTAAATCTGACCATGGAAATTGGTGAGAAAATTTTGTCCCTTATTCCTGATTTCTCCGTTTAACCAGTAGAATGCATTCAATCTCCAATGCTGACAGCGAAAGGATTGGGATTTTGGAAGGAATCAGATCATCTATGCAGACCGAGCCAGTTGGTAGAAATCTCTCCGCACTTGCGAATGAGGCAAAAACCAACCCTGCTGCTTTTGCAGATTTATACAACCAGACAATCCAACCGGTGTATCGATATCTACGCAGCCATGTCCAGACCGTCCCCGAGGCAGAAGATCTCACCTCACAGACGTTCATCGCCGCGTATGAAAACTTGCCCCGCTATCGAGAGAAAGGGCATTTTTCAGCCTGGCTGTTCAGGATCGCCCGCAGCAAGTTAATCGATCACTACCGGACCAGCAGGTCAGAGGCCTCTCTGGAAGTCATCGAGAATCTGGGCAGTATGGATAATTCCCTGATCCAGTTCGCTCGGCGGGATGAGATCACGAAGCTCAAGGCGCTGATCCAGAGCCTGGACGAGAACGAGCGGGATCTCATCCGGCTGCGTTATGTGGCGGATCTTCCTTTTTCAGAGATCGCAGAAATCCTGGGTAAACGCGAAGATGCCGTCAAGAAATCCTTATACCGTCTGCTGGCTGTATTAAAAAGCCAGATGGAGTAAACCATGCCTGATAATCACCTCTCCAGCCAATTTGAATATTTAATCCGCGAAGCGGTTTACGAGCCCGATGCCTGTCCGGAGTTTGTCGGTCACTTGCGCAGTGAGCTTGCGAACATGCACCCCCGGTCAAAACCTCGCCTGGCGTTCCAGCCCGCCTGGGCAATGGGGTTTGCCCTCCTGCTCCTGGTCGTCGCCTTAAGTACACCCGGCGTTGCCAAGGCCTTAAAACAATGGTTTGGTTTTGTACCTGGGATTGGACTTGTGGAACAGAGTGAGCATCTACGGATTCTCCAGAATCCTGTTTCAGTTACCCGGGAAGGGATCACCCTCACCGTCGAGCAGGTCGTTGCGAACAAGAACAGCGTAGAGCTGGCCTACTCCGTCTCCGGGATCCCGGCAGGAATGCTGAGAGCTAAGGCTGATCAAAGCGCGGCGCAAGATCTTTACTGCAGCGGTGCAGATATGTATCCCAACCTGCAGCTGGGCGATGGGACACTGTTCGTTTCTGACCCAATGCCCCTGGGTGGGAGATGGCGCACGGATGGTTACGTCGCCGGGCACTCTTTCTCCTCGCCCATACCAGATAAAGATATCGAGGTGACCTTCTTGCTCACATGCTTGCAAGATGTCCGCCGGGAGGTCGGCCCGGAAGATTGGGCGATTTCATTTACGCTGGTGACCGCCCCGGCAGATTATGTGGTGGGTGAGCCAGTTTATGAAGTCGATCCAACCACAGTCACCCAACCGGTGAATTCCGGGATCACCTTTGAAGTTGAAGGGGCAATTCGGCAGGAAGATGGCGTTCACATTTTCTTCAATTTCACTTCCGCAGACGATCCCTCCACTTATCTGGCGCTGAGACCTGCGAGGATGTTCATCATTGACTCGACCGGAACGATGATCGAATTGATCAATGTTCT
>JAJZSS010000516.1 GCA_021849525.1 Chloroflexota bacterium | reverse complement strand
CGCTATCCCAATCTTGGGGTGGAGTTCCTGAATTCAACGGGCACGCCAGTGGTTGCAGCAGCGGCCGGCAAGGTGCTGGTTGCAGGCACCGATAACCAGATTGCCTACGCCCGAAATTTAAACCAGTATGGAAATTTAATCGTTCTGGAACACTCCCTCCCCGGCTTCGAGCAGCCCGTCTTTACCCTCTATGGTCATCTCTCTGAGATTCTTATTCAGGAAGGTGACTCAGTGGAAGAGGGGCAAGAAATCGGGAAAGTCGGAGCAACAGGGAATATCCGCGGTAGTGTCCTTCATTTTGAAGTTCGGGTTGGCGAAAATTCCTATGAGGGTGTGCGAAATCCCGAATTATGGCTGGCTACGCGCCAGGATGAAAATGGGCAAACATTAGGCGCTCTGGCTGGTCGGATTGTCGATAATCAGGGAAATATACAGGATATTCGCAACCTTGTCGTCGAACGCCTGGATGCTTCAGGACAGGCGGTCGTGGGGCGAACTTACTTGCGCACATATGGCGGGGAAAGCCTAAGAGGAAAATCGCCCTGGGAAGAAAGCTTCGGAATTGGTGATCTAATCCCCGGCACGTACAAGCTATCATATTTACTCAATGGTTACCAGGCGCAATTATTGGAGGTACATGCCGGCAAGCTCACTCTGATAACGATCGTCCAGTAACCCAACGTAAGAGAAACACCTCGCAACAATAGTCAGAGTTGCGAGGTGTTTTTAATTTAGAGAAAACGGAGTCCGAATGATTACCCATCTCTGACAGTCCATATAACAGTCGAAACCTCGGTTATTTCCAGGATCGATGTATCCAATTACCCCCAATCATTATTTGTGGCAAAAATTAGGTTCTGTATGATATATCTAACATTTACAGATTAATCCTTTCAGGCGCCATACTTTAATGTGACATTAATCAGTTGTTATTTTGAAAAAATTCTGTAAACTGAATAAGCAGAAAAGATTTAAGAAGGGTTACACGCTAACTCTGCTACCCACATCGCGCCCATTATTTCGGTTATTAAAAATATACGTTAGATTAGCTTGCTTTCCTTTTGGAAAGATATCTTGCTAATCTCACTGTAATAATCCCAGCAACCAGGCAACCACCAGGGGGCAAGCGCTGCGCTCCACCCGGTTACTGGGCGAAAGGAGGCATTCGACAGTATTCATTGACCATCCGATCAGGCCAGATCGAATTTCAGCGCAATCAAACAAAGTTCAATCAAACTTCGGGAGGATTTCAGCATGAAAAAGAGCTGGGGCGGCAATTATATCGGCGAAGCGATCGGGGTATTCCTGATTGTCTTCTTCGGCTGTGGATTGCTCCATTCGGCGGTGCTTCACAATCAAGTCAGTGGTGTGTTCCAGGCCTCCGTCGGATGGGGTTTCGCAGTGGCAATCGCGGTATGGATGGGTGGGGCGTTATCCGGCGCCCATTATAATCCGGCAGTCACCGTTGCACTGGCATGGCGCCGAGGTTTTCCCTGGGGGCAAGTTTTCCCCTATATCGGCGCTCAAGTCCTGGGCGGCTTTTTAGGTGCAGTTGCGCTGGGCACAATCTATTCCACCGACATTACAGCCTTTGCTGCAGCCAATAATATCGTCAAGACAGACGCCAATGGTTTGCTCCTGGCGTTGATGTATGCTCCTTACAGCCCGCATCCAGGCATGTTCGGTATCGTTGGCGCCGGGACTGCAGCTGCTGCCAATGAAATGGCAGCCCAATGGGCGCCCTGGTGGATCGGCAGCCTCACCGAGTTCTTAGCCACCGCGTTATTAATGGGTGGGATTTTGAATTTCCTGGACGAAAATCAGGGTTTCAAGCCAGGTGCGTGGTTCCCACTGGCCCTCGGCGTTCTGGTAACGATGATCGTCTTTGTTACAGCTCCACTCAGTATGACTTCACTTAACCCCGCACGCGACCTCGGTCCACGTATCTGGTTAGCCCTGAATGGTTATGGTCAATGGGCCTTCCCGGGCTTCCAAGGCGGCGGCAGTACCGTAGCGACGGTTATCGCTCCATTCTTCGGCGCCTTATTCGGAGCTTTTGTATTTGATAAGCTTGTCAGACCCTACATGGGCAAGGCATAAGTTATTGTCTGCATGATCTGCTAATTCGACAAGCCTGTCCGTCCAAGTATTGTCAGGACAAAACGATTTACCAATTTAGGAAAGGAGATCTAACATGCCAAAAGTTGCGATTGTACGTACCGGTCAGCTTAAAGGGAACGCTGAATTCCTCCCCCCCACCCAAAAGTTCGTCCGCTATGAGGAGGATATCGCTCAGATCAAAGCCAAGATCGAAGAGGCCATTGATCTGGCTGTCGGCGGGATTGATAACGTCATCAAACCGGGTGAAACTGTATTAATCAAGCCGAACCTGGCTTTCCAGGCACCTCCCGAAAGCTATGATCTGGTGGATCCACGCGTGGTCGAAGCGGTGATCGCGCACCGGCTCGACCGCGAGCAGCTCGTCGTCGCTGCGCTTGACGCGGCTGGGACCGCGACGCCCGACGACCTCGTCCCAGTCGTCTACGCGGACGTCGACGCGGCGCGCTTCGGCGTCGCGCGGCTCTCGCTCTGGGCGCAC
>JAJZSS010000515.1 GCA_021849525.1 Chloroflexota bacterium | reverse complement strand
AACCGCTTAATTTCCACCTGGATCAGGTCAAGCGCTTGCTCGACATTGACAGGATCTACTCCGGCATCGACGATCCAGGACCCCGGACCGATCCCGGCAGAAAGTGAACTTTGCGCCGAATATGCCAGCCCTGCCTGATTTCGAACGACTTCGCCTATCCGGCCCATCATTCCAAATTCGCCCAGAATGTTATTGCCCAAGGCAGCAGGCAGATAATCCGGAGAAGAGCGTGACGGCCCAATACAGGCGGCAACCAGATCGGCTTGAGACTTACCAGGAATATTATGGTCCTGGCGGACTGGTTCCCTTAAATCCACCAGCTCGGGCAGGTCACCTGGCAACGGCTGGTCAGAATTCTGCCACTCACCCAGCACCGCGCTCACCCGTTCAACCGCCAGGAGCGGATCGATTCCTCCCACCACAACGACTGTCATCCCCCGCGGACCGTACGCTCTCCGATGAAAATCGATCAGATCCTGGCGGGTGATTGCCTGGATCGTCTCCGGATAACCATCGCCCGGCCGGCTGTAGGGGTGATTTCCATACAGTAATCTGCCACAAATTAACCCGGCCATTTCTTCGGTATCCTGGGCGCGCATTGCCAGACCTGTCAGGAATCGAGTACGCAGGCGCTCCACTTGCTCCTTCGGAAATACCGGTTGGATAAGAGCCTCTGCCAGAGAGCCTAACAAAAGGTCCAGGTCCTCTGCCAGGGCCTGCCCATGAAAGCTGGTTGTATGCATGCCGCTGGCGATCCCCAGTCGCGCACCCGCCGACTCCAACGCTTCGTGAAACTGCTGAAAATCGCGTTTTTGAGTGCCGCGAGTTAAACATGCCGCCGTAAAATCGGACAGCCCCAGTTTCTCGTCCGGATCGGTCAAGCTCCCTGCCTGTAAATAGCCATTAACCGTCACCGAAGGGCTGTTAAAATTTGGACGGGCGAGAACCGTAATCCCATTTTCCAGGGTTTGGCGGGTAATATTTTCCGGTCCGGGAATCGCACCAGTGGAAGCGGGTGGTTGCAACCGGGTAGATTTCTGGTCAGGTATTTTTGATTCAATCATGTTCGATGTCTTCTGCAATTGCCATGTCAACAGGGAGCTCACCGTCATCGGTGCCGGTTGGCAGGTAAATCCCCAGCACGCGATTACGGGGCTGAAAGTAAGTCTGAGCCACCCTTTGAACATCTTCCGGGGTCACCCTGGCCAAATTCTCTAAATAATTCAAGAACCAATCATAGGTCGCAAACATTTCCGAAAATCCCAGCCAGAACGCTTGATTCGTGATGCTTTCACTGCCGTAGGCGAACAATGCACGCGCTTGCTTGATCGCCCGGGCTATTTCTTCTGTGCTGGGTGGAGTTTCCTGGACCAGCTTGATTTGTTCATCCAGAGCTCGGATAACATCCTCTGCCGTGCGTTCCGGATGCACGATTGCAGTAAAACGATAAAGATAGGGATCAATCGTCGCTGGCAATCCCCCGCTGATACCCACAGCCAGCTCTTTTTCCACCAGTTCACGGTATAAGCGGGAGGTCTTGTTCGATATACCACCCCCAAACATGTTCAACGAGCTTGGTCCGCTCAATAAACTATCCAGGACTGTCAAGGCGTAAAAATCCGGATGTGTGACTTCCGGAGCATGATAGGTAGCCTCCACGTATACCGTCTCGCCTGGCCCCTCGATGGTTATGCGCCGTTCGCCACGTTGAACAGGCTCTGGACGCACCCGGATGGATAATGGTTCGCCTGCCGGGATATTCCCATACAGCTCATTGATCCGCGCCAGCATGGATTGGGTATCGAAATCGCCTGCGATAGCCAGGACTGCATTATTTGGAGCATAAAACTTCCGGTAGTAGGCGATTAAATCATCCCGGGTCATTACCTCCAGGTCTGCCAGGTCGCCAATGATCTCGTGATGATAAGCATGCACTCGAAACGCGGTGGCTTGAATTTGCTCGCTAAGCTGGAAAAGAGGCTCGTTCTCGTTCCCCTGGCGTTCTGAGATAATCACCGTTCGCTCGGCGTCCACCTCCTGTTCGGTGAACTGACTGTTCGCCATGCGGTCCGCTTCCAGCTGCAATGCCAGGTCGATTTTATCCGAAGGTAAGGTTTCAAAATAAGCGGTCCAGTCCAGGTAGGTAAACGCATTCCATACGCCGCCCAACCGGGCAATCTCGCGATCAAGCATATGTCCTGGAAAGCGCTCGGTTCCCTTGAACTGCATGTGTTCGACCCAATGCGAAATCCCTGTAATTCCCGCCAACTCATTGCGCGACCCTGCCCGATACCATATCCAATGGCTGATTATGGGCGCGGTATGGATTTCCTTTAACAATATCTGAAGACCATTCTCAAGTTTGATCCTGCTTACGCCATCCTGCATGCAATACCTCAACAACTGGATTAACAAATGTTTTCTTTCACGGGTATACCTTCCCATGAAGCTCTCAATATAGCACATTCTCAGCCACGAGTGAATAGGAATCTATGAGAACCTTTGCCCGCTCCATTCCCAAAACCAGGTGGATAAAGCCTCGGGGCACGAAGTCCTGGTGGGGGGCTTGTGTAACTATTCTCCTGTAGCTATAATGAGATCGGA
>JAJZSS010000514.1 GCA_021849525.1 Chloroflexota bacterium | reverse complement strand
TATTACGACAAGGCGGGGGTGGTGCGGGATATGTTCCAAAACCACCTGCTGCAGCTGCTGGCCCTGGTGGCGATGGAGCCGCCGGCTTCATTCAACGCGGATGCCTTACGTAATGAAACCGCCAAGGTATTCACGGCGATTCGCCCGGTAGAGTTGAAGGATACGGTGCGCGGCCAATACGAAGGCTACCGTGAAACTGAAGAGGTGGCGCCTGGCTCACAGACGGCAACCTACGCGGCGATGAAGCTGTACATCGATAACTGGCGCTGGCAAGGGGTGCCTTTTTATCTGCGCTCTGGGAAAGCTTTACGGCAAAAAAGCTCGGAAATCATCATCGAATTTTTGCGCCCGCCGCATTTAATGTTCGAGCTGCCTGAGGGCAGCGACTTCAACGCCAACCATATTTCGATCTGCATCCAACCCGACGAAGGGATTCATTTGCGCTTCGAAGCCAAAGTACCTGATTCAGAGCAGGCAATGCGCCCGGTGCATATGGAATTCCATTTCCGGGACAGCTTTGGCGAGCTGTTTCCTGATGCCTACGAACGGCTGTTACTGGAAGCGCTGCAGGGGGACGCCTCCTTATTTACGCGGAGCGATGGAATCGAAGCCTCGTGGCGCGTGATCGATCCGATCCTGGCAGGCTGGGAGAGACAGCCAGAGCTTGCCCCACTGGCCAGCTACGAACGCGGGTCTATGGGACCGGCGGAAGCGGAAAACCTGGTGCAAAGAGACGGGCGGCACTGGTGTACCGGGTGTGAAGAGCATTAGGAAGACAATGAACAAGATTCAAGTCTACCCAACCCCACAAACGCTGGCCGAGGAGGCGGCGGAGGAGCTTGCCGGGCTGGCGGCGAAGGCTATCGCGCAACGCGGAAAATTCAGGCTGGCGCTGGCAGGCGGCAGCACCCCGCGCCTGCTGTACGAGCGGCTAGCGCAAGCCTCCTACCTGGAGCAGATCGATTGGGCAAAGGTGGAGATCTTTTTCGGGGATGAGCGCTGCGTCCCACCGGACCATCCGGACAGCAATTTCCGGATGGCGAATGAGAGCCTGTTGGGGCGCGTGAGCATACCGCCAGAGCAGATCCACAGGATGAGGGGGGAGATCGATCCAGCCCTGGCTGCCAGGGCGTACGAAGCAGTGTTGAAAGCAGCCTTTGGAAGCGCCCAGCCAGCGTTCGACCTGCTCCTCCTGGGGTTAGGGGAGGATGGGCATACGGCGTCGCTTTTCCCAGGATCAACCGCATTAAGTCATCAAAAGCATTGGGTGACGGCGGTGGAGCATCACAGACCGCCTTCACCACTGGTGACGCGCATCAGCCTGACGCTGCCAGCACTCAATGCGGCGCGGGAAGTGTGGTTCCTGGTGAGCGGGGCAGGAAAAGCAAATATCCTGAGACGAGTGCTGGAGCCAGAAAGCGAAACCGATCTGCTTCCAGCGCAGCAGGTGCAACCTGCGAGCGGAGAACTGGTTTTCCTGGTCGATCAGGCGGCGTGGCCGGAGGGGAGATAACAGGGATGGCAAAACAAATGAAAATCCTGGCAGAAGGCAGCGGGGAATTGATCGGCTGGCACGACCCGGACGAGAACCGGGCCTGGATCCGCGAGCACAAACCGCGCGGCCTGATCGATAAACGGATGGGGGTCAGTGAAGCCGTAAGCAAATATGTGCAGGATGGCAGCTATCTGGCGGTGGGTGGGTTTGGGCATATTCGGACACCGATGGCGCTGATCTATGAAATCATTCGGCAGCAGAAGCGAAACCTGGTGGTGGCCGGCAAGACAGCAGTCCACGATATCGACCTGCTGATCGGCGGCGGATGCGTGAGCAAAGTAGAGTGCGCCTATGCTTTCGGTCACGAGCTGCGCGGGCTCTCACCGTGCGGCAGGCGGGCGGTGGAAAGCGGGCAGGTGAAAGTGGCGGCGGAGCTTTCCAATGCAGCTTACCAGTGGCGATTTTTAGCCGGCATGATGGGGGTGCCGTTCATCCCGGTGCGCGACCTGGCGGGGACCGATACCTTTGCCCACAGCTCGGCGCTCCAGGCGACCGATCCCTGGAGCGGGAAACTGGTGACACTGCTGCCGGCGGCCTATCCAGATGTGACTTTGATGCACGTGCCGCGCTGCGACCGCTTCGGGAACGCCCAAATCGATGGAATCCCGGTGGAAGATTTCGAGCTGGCGCGGGCTTCGCGGCGGCTGATCCTGAGCACGGAGGAGATCGTAAGTGATGACTATGTGCGCTGCGAGCCGTGCCGGACAGATATCCCCTATTACATTGTCGATGCGGTCTGCGAAGTGCCGTTTGGAGCGCACCCGACTCAGATGCCCTACCTGTATTTCTTCGATGAAGCGCACATCCGCGGCTGGCTGAGCCAATCCAAAACGGCCGACGGAGCCCAGGTGTACCTGGAGAAATATGTGTATGGGGTAGCGGATTTCGCAGGCTACCTGGAGCTGATTGGGGCGGATGTCCTGGAAAAACTGCGCTCCCTGGAGCAGATCGGAATGAGCCCATGAACAGTGAAGGGGAATACACCCTGGCGGAGCTGATCAGCTGTGTGGCGGCGCGCTTACTCGAAGATAACCGCTCAGTTTTCGTCGGCACCGG
>JAJZSS010000513.1 GCA_021849525.1 Chloroflexota bacterium | reverse complement strand
CGCAGGCAGAAAATTCGCCTGCATACCAATCAACTGGTAAGCGATGAGATTACTACTCGAAATGGTCTGCCAGTGACTACGGTTGCCCGTACGCTTGCGGATGTATCCAATCGTGGTCTGGCTACAGAACTGGTGCGGCAAGCTGTCCAGGAATCCGTGCAGCGCGGCCTGGTCTCACGAGCGGATATCCAGAACCAGGCGAAGAGAAGCCGCGGCCGAGCGAAGGAACTTCTGCAAGACCTTATTCTGGAGAATCCCCCAAATGAAATATGATAGTGGTAGCGCTTTCCGTAGGGCTTTAGAGAAACGCTTGCGCGACCGGAGTGTGCAAAGTGGTATCGCTTTGGACAGGTTGCGCAAAATGGTGGCTTTCGATCGCTTTCTGGCGCGCCTGATCCAGGGTCAGCCCGGTCAATGGGTGCTGAAAGGTGGATTGGCGTTGCAGTTGCGCCTGGGTGAAAAGGCGCGCATGACCAAAGACCTGGATGTCCTGGCGTTTACCGAACCTCAGAAGATCACCAAGGGTTTACGAGAAGCTGGCAAGCTGGATTTGGGGGATTGGTTCTCATTTGAGATCGCTGATCCAACTTCCAGGCCGGTCACCGGCTTTGGGGGCATCCGCCACCCTGTCCAATCCCTTATGGATGGTCGTACTTTTGAGCAGTTTCATATCGATGTGGGTGTCGGCGATCCGCTGGTGGATGCGATCGAGTACCTGTCCACTTCTGACTTGTTGGATTTCGCCGATATACCGCCCACCCGGGTTCCCTGCTACCCAATCACGCAGCAGATTGCTGAAAAATTGCATGCTTATACCCGCCCACACAAGTCGGGGGAAAGCTCGCGGGTCAAGGATTTTGTAGACATCTATCTCTTATCAGAGTTGGAGCAGATTTCAGCTGAGCGCGCCCGTAGAGCAATCCATTCCACTTTTTCTGCAACGGGTACCCATGTGCTTCCGAACACCGTTCCGCCTCCGCCTGGAAACTGGGAGCGTGAGTTCCAACTACTGGCAAAAAACCTCGGCATGGAGAATCTAACCCTGGCTCGCGCTTATGAATTAATCAGGGCTTTTCTTGATCCAATCTTGGGGCAAGAATCTGTTGGCGAGTGGGACCCAGACAAGAGGAACTGGTAGAAATTAAGGCAGCTAAAAAAATTGTGGGGCAGGCGTGTACCATTTGCCAGGCTACCACTCGTGAGCAATGCCAGACTACTGGCACCTGAATTCAATCTGTCCGGGGGAACACGATATTATTCGCCGCTCCTCCACTCCCTGCCATACTACTGTTGCATTATCGTGTAAAATAGAATTATGCCACGCGGCGTTGACCTTTCCATACATCCACGGGGATCGCCATGCGGACAGGCAGCGCCGATTTTTCGGGTCATAATCCGATCTCCTGAGATTGATTCCCGAAAGTTTACAACTCAATAATAACCTTCTCCCCATCCAAGCCCCGGCAGCCCTGAGTTTCAATATCGTGTAAAATAGAATTGCGCGGCGGGGATGCGCGGCGCGCCCACAAATTCGCCCATCCACAGGGGTTGCCATGCCCGATAAAAAAGTGAAGCTCAAATTCAAGCAGTTCGTTCAGGCGCCGCCGGACGAGGTGTTCAGCGCCTTCAGCAATGCCACCGCCCTGTGCGAGTGGTTTTGCAATGTAGCCCAGGCCGACGCTCACGAGGGCGGGCGGCTGTACGTGTGGTGGAACAGCGGTTATTTTGCCAGCGGCGAGTTCACCCGCCTGAAGCCATTCAAGAAGGTCGCCTTCACCTGGCACGGGCGCGGCGAGCCGGCTGCCACGCAGGTCAAAGTCAGTCTGGAAGCCGAGAAGGGCGGCACCCGGGTCGTCCTGGAGCACAGCGGGATGAGCGGCGATAAGAGCTGGCAGGCAGCCCGCCAAGCGGCCCAACGCGGCTGGGAGGTGGTGCTGGAGAATCTGAAATCGGTGCTGGAGACCGGGCTGGACCTGCGCTTCGTGCGCTTGCCGCTGCTGGGGCTGGCAGGGGTGGAGGCGGTGACCGCGGAGCAGGCTGCTGAACGGGGCCTGCCGGAGGGGAAAAGCGGCCTGCGCATCCTCAACCTCAGCCCCGGGCTGAGCGCCGAAGCCGCCGGGCTGCAGAAGGACGATATCCTCACCCGGCTGGCCGGGCAGAAGCTGCGCAGCCTGGGTGATCTGATCAACGTGGTGCGCAGCCACAAAGCCGGGGAGAAAGTCAGCGTGCAGTATTACCGGGCGGGCGAGAAACAGCGCGCCAAAGTGGTGCTCTCACGCCGCGCCCTGCCCGAGATCCCCGCCACAGCCGAAGCGCTGGCCGAGGCCACCCGCCAGATCAACGCCAGCGGGCTGGCAGGCCTGAAACAGCGGCTGGCGGGCGCCGGCGAGCCGGAGACGGCCTACAAGCCCACCCCCGAGGAGTGGAGCGCCCAGGAGGTGCTGGCGCACCTGATCGCCACCGAGCGCGACACGCATGCCTGGATCGCCGGGCTGATCGAGGGCCAGGAAGCGGATTTTATTTATCACGTCCACCAGCCGGCCCGGGTCCAGGCGACCCTGACGGCCATCCCCAGCCTGGAGGGGCTGTTGGGCGAGCTGGAATGCCTGCTGGC
>JAJZSS010000512.1 GCA_021849525.1 Chloroflexota bacterium | reverse complement strand
GTGCCCCTTGGTGTTTGGATGTGAAGGCTCGAACAGCGGTTTCTTATATCGGGATGCGTCATAGGCTTTAACCTGCTCAAAGTTGATCGTGCCGTTCTGTGCCTTGAAAACCATCCATTGGCTGGGATCCAGGAATTCGATCTCGCTCCGCCGGATATATTTGCCTGCGGCTCCGGGGATGCTGGATTGGCTGATCTTGAGGTATTCGCCATCCAGGCTTTTGATAATCCCATCTCCGGAATCGTGCTGGCTCTCCCGGATCTTATCGTAGACCAGCAGCAGGCTGCCGCGCGGTAGTTTCGTGGGTGGGGCTCCGACGAACTTGGGTCGATTCTGGTTATCACGCCCGATTGCGGTGTACAGCCGGATTTCATCCCGGATGACCACCACCTGGCGCTGAGGCGTGGTTGTGTCAATCCGGGTGATGGTCAGCGCCTCTTTGGTGATTGGTTTCATCGCCGGTCGCACACGGGTCTTCAAGTTTGCCCCGGGCAGGATCCGGTTCCAATCCAGCATTTTCACGAGTCGGGTGTCGTTGTCTTTCCACTGCTGGATATTGAACAGGCGATCTTTGGAATCCTTGGCCTCTTCCGGCAGGCTCCACAGATCCGGAACGTACCCCACAAAAACCATCGGATTCCTGCGCAAGGTATTCAGGGGACGGCGAATCAGGCCGATATTGCCGGTTTCAAACGTCAGCACATTCCAGCCATCGATCATTTCAACGACATCCACAACTATCGCTTCATGCCGCCAGCGCAGATATTCGATTTCCTCGCTGCCGGTTTTAGCGTATTCGGCAGTGAGCTTCTTGATCTCGACAGGGGTTTTCCCCATCGCCTTTAGATCTGCAGCCGTCGGTTTCTTGCGCTTGCGGATGAAGGAATTATCCACCTGCCGCTGATAGGTCCAACCGCTGTCGTCGTCCAAATCCTGCGCAACCAGGTCTTTTTTCCGCACTTCGCCTTTTTGTCCCGGGACTACGTCTTTACTGGAATTGGGAATAAAGACAAAGCCTGGGATGTCATACGCAACCTGCCATGGGCTGGGTTTCTGCGCCATCCACTGCAGCCACAGAATGCTGGTTCCGGGCCGAAAATCTTCTTTATCCGGCGCCTGTTTGAAGTAAGAGAAATCCCTGGTCTTTCCATTGTTGGCCAGGCGCATGTACCACTTAGGCTTGGAGGTCAGACCGGCGAAGGGGGTATGCCCTCGCAGATGCTGGATTTGCTCAGCAATTTCATTACAAACCGATTTGGTCACCACCAGCTCCAGAGTTTGAGCATGGCGCTTGCGCCAGCTGGTGATATCCTTATTCTCCCAGGTGTTCAACACTTCTGCCCAACGCCCGCTCTGCGATTTCCAACGGTCTGGCGAGAAAGCCTCCCAGCTGGCATCGGTTGTGTTCAGGCGCAGTGGTGTGTATTTGACAATCTCAGACCACATCCAGGCCGGAAGTGGATCACCGGCGCGTTCCCGCTCCGCTTTATACTGCACCAGCCTGCCCAGTACCTGGTCGTCGCTGAGGCTCTGAATTTCGTTCTGGATTTTTTCCAGCCGGTATTCGAGCAGCGCCCGCCAGTCTGCCGTCGTCTGCTGCAGGCGAGCCAGCAGGCGAGTGATACGGGCTTTCTCAGCCTCAGAAAGCCCCGGTTTGAGCCAGACTTGCAAATCTTTAGCAGCTGCCATACACATCTGGAGCAACGACCCCGGTTCCTTGACGGCTTTGGTTTTTAATACTTCTTCATCATCTTCCTTGATGAGCAGCTCGATCAGGTCGCGCGGGTCGGCCCAGGAATTATGCGCCGAGATATAGCGCATGCCCGAGAAGTGAATAAGCATGTAAACCAGCCACTCTGGGAACCGGTTGGGGTCAGTATTGATTAGATCAATCACTTCACGCAGCAGCTGGTCGTGATCCAGCTGCTGCCATTTCTGGCGCCGGGCGCGAATCTCCCAGCTCACAATGTTCTCGATGGGCACTGAATCTGCGCCGATTGCAGGGAGCTCGTCTTGCCGGGCGAACAGGTCCCGCAACTCTTTCGCAGGCTTTAGTTTCCGGCGTAGATCACGCATCGGGGCGTTGAACTCGGTCACCTGGCACTTAATCTTCTGCTGCCGTTCTGGGTCGTTGGGCCACCACGCCAGGCGTTTGCGCAGTGTAGATTTACGATCGCGCAGCCCATCCAGCGCATCCTCCAGCCGGTCAATTTCTTGATCAAGGTAGTACTTTTGCTTAAACCGCCGTGACTTCTCATCACCTGTGATGGCGGCGAAATATTTATCCTCCTGCTGGCGTTTCAGGATCAGTGCGTTGAGTGCGTCGTCTACCTCTTTGCGAAAGGCGCGCAGCTCAGCCTCTGCCTTCTGAATTTGCACCTGGAGCAGGGCGTTGGATACGGGCTGGCCGCGATATCGTTTCACCAGCTCGACCTCGGCATAGAAAGCCAGAATGTCGATTAGCTTCTCATTGCGGAAGGGGTAGATTGTCTTGCGTAAGGTGGGATTTTGCCAGTTGAAATTATATTTGGGCTCAAAGCTTTCTACGACCAAGTCTGGCGGCAGGATAAAGTTGACATCCGCATCTTCGACAGGGCCAACAACCGTTGGCGCAGGTGGTGCTGGGGCAG
>JAJZSS010000511.1 GCA_021849525.1 Chloroflexota bacterium | reverse complement strand
ATGACCCCCCACCTGCGCCTGGTAAGCGGGCTGCTGTTCATTACCCTGGTCTTGAGCGCCTGCTCTGGCCTGGTGCAGCCGCCCGCCCCAGAAGCGCAGGCGGCTTTGCCCTCCAGCGCCCTGCCCGCCGGCGAGCTGCCCACCCCGCTGGCGCGCACCGCCACCCCGCAGCCAACCGCGGCCGCCACGGCGACCGCCACCACCTCGACCACCGACACACCCACCGCCACGGCTACCCTATCCCCGACGCCGACACCCCACCCAATGGAGATCGCCGCCATGCGCGCCATGGAGTATCCCGGCAGCGAGCTGGTGATCGAAGAGACTCTCGATCCGGGCAGCAACTATGACCGCTATTATGTGCATTATCTTTCTGAAGGGTTGAAGATCTACGCCCTGCTGACCGTGCCGCGCGGCGAATTGCCCGCCACCGGCTGGCCGGTGATCATCTTCAATCACGGCTATATCCCACCGACGGTGTACCGAACCACCGAGCGCTACATTGCTTACGTGGATAACCTGGCGCGCTCGGGCTATATTGTGCTGCGGGTCGATTACCGCGGCCACGACCGCTCGGAAGGCGAGCCGACCGGCGCCTACGGCGACCCGGGCTATACGGTGGACGTGCTCAACGCGGTGGCGACCATGCGCCGCTATCCGGGGGCTGACCCGGAGCGGATCGGGATGTGGGGGCATTCGATGGGCGGCTATATCACCCTGCGCGCCATGGTGATCGATCCCGGGATCAAGGCCGGGGTGATCTGGGCGGGGGTGGTGGCCAATTACCCGGATATGCTCACCCGCTGGCGGCGGGCACGCGCCTTCCCCACTTCCACGCCTAATCCCAGCGGCGTCACCCGGCGCTGGCGGCAGGACTGGACCGAGCTATACGGCACGCCGGAGGAGAATCCCGAATTCTGGGCTTCGATCTCGGCCAACAGCTACCTGGCAGACCTGAACGGGCGGCCGATCCAGCTCCACCACGGCACTTCGGATGCGGATGTGCCGCTGGAGTTCTCGCAGCTCCTGGCGGAGCAGATGCAGGCTGCCGGGCAGACGGTGGAGCTGTACACCTATGAGGGGGACGACCACAACATCGCGAACTATTTCAGCGCCGCCATGACGCAAACGATCGTGTTTTACAATACTTATTTGAAGCCATAAAAGCCTTGAGCCGGCGGCGGGGAGATGGATTACAATGGGAAACATGGAATTCTCCCCATCAATCCCGGCCTCGCTGGCGCCTTTTTTCCAGGAATATGACCTGGCGCAATTAAATCGCGTGCGCTCGCGCTTTACGATGATCGAGCGGGTGCTGCAGTTCGGGGATCGCCAGGAAATTCGCTGGTTATTCACGGTTTATCCAAAGCCTGAAATCAGGGATTGGGTCAGCCGCTGGGGGGATGAGGCGCTGCCGGAGCCGCACCGGACCTTCTGGAAGCTGGTGCTGGCGACTGCTTGAAATGATCGATTCATCAGATTATGACAGGAGCAATTAATGGACAACAACGACAAGCTGGACCGCCTGATCGAGCTGCAAAAGCTGAACAACCGCATGGTAGGTCCGATGGGCATCCTCCTGACCCGCATGGCATACATGATCTTGATCTTATGGATCATTACGCTGGTGGTAATGATCCTGACGGTGAGTTTATAATGCTAAAACCGAACAAGCCACCTGTCTGCCTGCACTCTGTTTAAGAAACCTTTATGGGGAGTGAAATCGACTGCGAAAGGATTGACGATGGCTGACCAACTTCGAGTTACGTTAGAAATAGGACCAAAGGGGAAGCGTGTGGCAGCAGTGGCGCCGGACTGGCCAGGTCTCGAACGCGGGGCAAAGACCGCCGAAGCTGCCATCGAACGCCTGCTCGCCTATGCTCCCCGGTACGCGGCCGTGACGAAGCTGGCGGGGATGGAGGCCGCGTTTACGGACCTCAGCGGCGTGGATGTGATCGAGCAATATTCAGGTACGGGCTCAACCGATTTTTGGGGAATCTCGTTCGCTTTTTCGAGCATCGATCATAAAGCCATGCCGGGTGAAACGTTGGAGCGTGAGCTGAAGCTGATGCAGGCGTGCTGGGCGTTTTTCGACGATGTCCGAGGGCGGGTGTCGGCAGAGCTGCAGCGCGGGCCGCGCGGCGGCGGGCGCGATCGAGACCGCATTGTGCGGCATGTAATTCTCAATGAGGTGGACTGGGCCAAGGGGCTTGGCCAAATCCCACCTCATGATGAGATGCTGACGGATGAGGAAGTGAGCGTGCATCGCGACGCCTACTGCAATGCAATCCGGGCTTATCATTCCCAGAACAAAATGGCCAAAAAATGGCCGCTCCGCTACCTGATCCGGCACACCGCCTATCACAACCTCGATCACGCCTGGGAGATGGAAGACAAAGACCTGACGGTCAAATGAACATGTGGTTGAGTGCGATAGATGCCGGGGGATACGGGCATCCTGCTGACCTGCTTGGCGTACTGGTTCCTGATTTTGAGGATTATTCCGTTGGTGGTGATAGCGCTGACGGCGTGATCTCAGCTCAGCTTACACCTGTTGAAGACAGGGATCGTCGCGAATCATAGCGATCTGCTGGCCGAGATAAGGGAGAGGGGGGACACTGAGAACGCGC
>JAJZSS010000510.1 GCA_021849525.1 Chloroflexota bacterium | reverse complement strand
ACCTCTTGCCGGCGATTGGCCAGGTACCACTGCCCCCCTACATCCATGCCCGTTTGCAGGATCCTGAACGCTACCAGACAGTCTATGCGAAGCAAAGCGGATCTGCTGCTGCTCCAACTGCCGGACTGCATTTTACGCCGGGCTTGATCGACAGGCTGAGTGCAGCCGGAATCCAATTTGCCCGGCTCACGCTGCATGTAGGTCTGGATACCTTCGCCCCGGTTACAGAAGATAGTCCCGAAGAACATGCGATCCACAGTGAATGGTGTGAGCTAAATCGAGAAGCCGTAGAAAAAATCAACCTGGCGAGACGGAGCGGAAATCGCGTGATTGCAGTTGGGACGACCTCCGTCCGCACCCTTGAGACAGCAGCCCGGAATATCGAGCGTGGTGAAGATATCCCAGAGTTTTACGGGATGACCGACTTGTTCATCCTGCCAGGATTCAGCTTCCGGGCGGTCAATGCAATGATCACCAATTTTCACCTGCCGCGTTCAACCCTGATCATGCTGGTTTCCGCCTTCGCCAGACGCGAGCGCATCCTGGATGCCTATCAAACGGCTATCCAGGAGAAATATCGTTTTTATTCGTTTGGCGATGCGATGCTAATTCTTTAGAACCCGGAAAATTCATCCCCTGTTTTCAAGCCAGTCGATCAGCCAATATCAACCCGGTTACGACCTCCATTCTTTGCCAGATAAAGCGCGTGATCAGCACGTACCAACAAAGCATCCAAATTTGGCATGTCGGGCATGATCTTGGCGACCCCGATGCTGATTGCCGCCCGTACCGCCTGATTGTTGGCCTGGAATGGAAATTCTTCCACTTTTTTGCGCAAGCGTTCCGCGACGTTCACCGCTGAAAAAATATCCAGCTCGGGCAATAAAATCGCAAATTCGTCCCCACCATAGCGACCGACAATATCCACCTTACGAACATTATTCCGGATGCGGTTGGCGATCTGTTGGAGCACCTGATCACCGACAGCATGGCCGAATTCGTCGTTAATTAATTTAAAATGATCAATGTCCACCATCATCGCAACCAGGGGGCGGGAAAAACGATGACTGCGCTCAATCTCATGCTCGCCAATCTCAAAGAAGCCGCGCCGGTTATACAGCTCGGTCAATGGATCCGTAATTGCCTGGCGTTGAACTTCCGTATGGAGCTGGGCATTGCGGATGGCTGCGGTCACGGTTGCTGCGAAACTGGCAATTAAATCAAGATCCGCCTGATTAAACGCGTTCTCCTGCGGCGACTCCAAGGAAAGCGCACCTAAGACATCGTCTCCCAGGATCAGCGGGGCAACCAGCACCGAACGAATGATCTCGGGAATTTCCTCTCCAGTATTATGGTCGATATTATTTTCCGGATCCATATCCTGGATCAACAGCGGGCGCCGCTCGCGCACACACCGGGAAATATAATTCATCCCATCCTTTAGATTTAATCGCTTAATCCGGGGGTCATTTTCCTGGTAACCCAGGGCTGCCCGCATCTCCAGCTCACCGGTATCGCGAGCCAGCAGGTGCAAAGCTCCTTTTTGACCACCCGGTATGGCATCAAATGCAGCATCCAGAATCTGACTGATGAGTGATTCGAGGTCCAGGTTAGTTAATAAAGCCATTGTAGCGGTGTAGATAGCATTGATCTGGCGAGTGTATTGCAGCCTGGCTATGCTTGCCAGAGTATCGCTCGATAAGATCCGCCCGCTGGCCTGATAACCGGTCAATCGACCACTGTCGAAGATACCTCTAATAATCCACCAGTGTAATAATGGGTGACCAGATGGACCTTCGGTGTTGTATTCCACTTCGAAACCTGGTCTGGCGCTGGTTACCGCTTTCATACCAAGCCAAAAGTGATCGCGGCTGCCCACGGGCAATAGTTCAGGAAATGTTAATCCTGCAATTTCTTCAACAGACAGCTGGTAATAATGAAGAAATGCCTGGTTGGCATAAGTCAACAGCCCATCACAATCTACACGACAAATCAGCTCGGCTTGATGATCGACAATTCCCCGATAAAGCGCCTCATTATCCAGTAAATCCTGGTAGTTTTTCTCGAACGACCGCAGCATTCCTTTACCTGGTTCTGGTAGCATGAAGGCAACTCCCCATCGATCTCAGATTGCAAAAACGACTTTGTCGCGACGCACAATCGCCATCGAGACCTTAACAACGCCTTGCCCTGGTTGCGAGAGCTGGCTAATTTCCACATCGTATAGAGATGAAAATATCTCTTTACTCGTGTCCAAATAGTGTTCCAGATCTGTATGACTCGATATTCGTATCCGTCCATTAAATCGAAATGGTCCCACCAGGGCGATGACCGGCTGCATCACTCTGTTTGGCTCAAGAGGATCGTAATCGATCGGGTCATGATCAGGGGGCATGATATGGAAGCCATCGATCAATGGAACCGGGACATGGATCGTCGCAAAAGCCTGTGGGCGTGTTCCCGCGCTGGGCCCAATTGTCATCACCTGCACCTGATGAAGCGTGATGTATTGGGGAGCCATTGGAGTTCGTAACCAGGTGCTTACCCGAATTACCTTTTTTGTTATAACCTCACCCCAGGCTACTGTATTTTGCATATACACCATGACACGAGTAAGTTTATCGTCAGGAGATATCGATTC
>JAJZSS010000509.1 GCA_021849525.1 Chloroflexota bacterium | reverse complement strand
CCTTCATGCCATCGGCGGGGCAGCTTCACTCATCGCTCAAACCATCGTAAAAGTGCTGGGCGTGTATAAACTCGATTTTGGCGTCCCCGAGGCGCTGTGGGTGATTGAGGTGAAAGATTTCCCGGCCGTCGTCACCATGGATGCACATGGTCAGAGCCTGCATGCTGCCGTCGAAGCTCAATCTCGCAGCATCCTGGAAGCGCTGATCGCCAAATCGTAGCATTTCCTCAACAATGAAAATTCGGCTGGCATTTTGGGCGCCAGCCGGATTTGATTTTATAACAAAATTGGTTACTTTGGATCCAATAAAATCCGCCCTGCCAGGCAGGATGTCTCCGGTGAGTTCTCATAATCCGTCTTGCAGCCGGGCGTACAGAAAAAGACTACCTCCCCGCGATAAAGCACCCAGGGCGTTTCCGGCGAATACAGCACCCAGCCCCCACAGGCGGTCTGAACAGGCCTTCCAGGCTCTGGCGCAGGGCCAGGAATCGGAGTCACGGCGGGGCTCATTTCTTACCACTTTCCAGGTCTTCCAATAATTCCAGGTCTTTACTCAGGCTGCGCTGGCGAATGACCAGGCTGACCAGGTATATCAGCATGACCCCAAATATCACAATATACCCGGCGACCATGTATGCATCGGTATTGGGGGGGCTTTCCTGGAGCAATAAATTCATGACTGTTTGCATGGGAGATATCTCCTGTCTGGGCTCAGGCGTGCGCGGCCTAGGCCATCACTTTTAACTTCAATTGTTCGACTTTTTCAGCCAGCTTACCCAGGCGCACGCGGTGCCAGAGCAAGCTCACAAAGATGACCGAAAAGGTCACCAGACTGAACATAAAGGTCTGCAGCATCCTGGGAGTCATATCAAAGGTGCCCTGGGCGCTGGGGTCACCGGAACCGATCACGACCGGGTGGATCGTCCGGTAAAGACGGGCTGAGAAAAAGGTCAGCGGCACACTGATGGCGCCAATGATGGCATAAACCGCGCCAAAGCGCGCCCGCCGGTCAGGGTCTTCGATACCAGAGCGCAACATCATATATGCCAGGTAGATCAGCTCCATGATGGTGACGGTGGTCAAGCGTGGATCCCAGGTCCACCAGGTATTCCAGATGGGCTTTGCCCAGATTGAACCGGTGACGGTGGCGATGAAAATAAATGCAATCCCAATCTCTACCGAAGCCAGGCCCAAACGATCCCACTTGCGATCTGAAGAACGCAGGTAGGCGATTCCGGCAATGGCCGCGACAATAAACGATAGCATCCCTACCCAGGCTGTAGCCACATGGAAATAAAATACCTTCTGGGCGTTCCCCATCACCGCCTCAGTTGGCGCATAAAAGAATACCATCCCGGTGGCAATGATCATCAGGATCACGGCGATGGTATCGATTATGGTGAGTAAACGGGGTTTAGTTTCCATATAAGCAGCTCTCCTTTAACGATTTTCCCAAAATAAGTCCGGCGACCTCGCCGTTCCAGCCTATTCTTCGACCACAAAATCGAAAATCATATAAGCCACAGCGGTAAAGATTACATCATACACAATCAACAGGTTTAAATAAGGCCAGATCTCTGCCATCGGAAAAGCCTGTAAAAATGCGGTGCTGGCTTTTACCGCCCCCACAAAAATGGGGATCGTGATCGGAAAGAGCAGGATCGGCAATAAAATATCCCGGGTGCGTGTCTGGACTGCCATGCTCGCCAGCAGTGTCCCCACCGCCACATAACCGATGGAGCCTAAAACGATCACCAGCAGGAGGCCTGGGTTGAACAGGTTGGTATTATACAGGATACTGTATACCGGCAGGACGATCAGCTCGACGATGAACATGAAGATCAGGTTGCCGATCGCCTTGCCAAAATAGATCGCCGAGCGGTCCACCGGCGCCAGTAGCAACCCATCCAGGCAGCCGCGATCTTTCTCCATCGCCATGGAGCGATTCAGGCCCAGCGTGCCGGCAAAGGCGAATGTCACCCACAGCACTCCCGCCGTAACGGTGGAGCGCGTGGCGGCATCCAGCTCCAGGGCAAAATTAAAGATCAGGATCACCAGTAAAGAAAATACCAGCATCGCCGAAAGTACTTCACGGCTGCGCAGCTCGGCAGCCAGGTCCTTCCAGATCACTGCCCGGACTGCGGAGAAAAACGCCGCTCCGTTCCGGACGCGAGTCTCTGGCCTGGTTTTCGCCAACGGCAATGACTGGTCTTCCATCCCTTTAAAGAACCTCTTCCTGGAGCGTCGACTTATAAAAGCCCAATAAATCGTTAGGCTCGATCTCTGCACGGCTGATTGAGGCTGCGATCTGGCCACGCGAAAGCACATCGAAGCGCGAAGCCAGATCACCCACCCGGGCCAGGTCATGCGAGGTCATCACCACCGTCCGTCCGCGGGCAGCCACTTCCCGCAGCACCCCATCCAGCATCGCTGAAGCATCCTGGTCCAGGCCGGTATGCGGCTCATCGAAAAGCATCACATCCGGATCGTGCAGCACAGCCCGGCCAATTGCCAGGCGCTGCTGCATGCCGCGGGAATAGGTGCGAACGAGGTCGCGCCGTCGGGCAGTCAAGCCAACCAGCTCCAGGACTTCGGTGATGCGCGGATTGATGTTGGGGACGTTGTACATTCGCCCGTAGAAACGC
>JAJZSS010000508.1:479-2655 GCA_021849525.1 Chloroflexota bacterium | reverse complement strand
ATCGCCATTTCGTTGACCAGGCCGATGTTGATCATGCGGAAGGTATTCTCAAGGAGTTTTGCCATTTCGGCGACTTCGGCGGATGAGACGGGTACAACCGTCTTGAGCGCCTGAGCATACCAGACAGCTGAGATATCCGAGCAGTTCTGAGTGATCCCACCAATGACTTTGGGGGTGTTCAGGGTCGTCCAATCCTCGCGACCGGGATCGACGCGTTCGGGCGAGAATGCCAGGAAGAAGTTCTCGCCAATTTCAAGGCCTTTAACCTCCTCAAATTTGGGGAGCAGGACTTCGCGGGTCGTACCAGGATAGGTGGTGGATTCCAGGACGACCACCATTCCTGGGTGGACATACTTGGCTAATTCGTCCGTCGCGGAGACTATATAGGAAAGATCGGGATCGCCGGTCTTGCGCAAGGGGGTTGGTACACAGATGCTGACCGCATCAGCTTGCAGGATTGCTGCAAAATCTGAAGTGGCTTTCAATTTGCCAGCCTGGACCAAACGCGCAACCTGTTCGGTGGGAATGTCCTGGATGTGGCTTTCGCCCCGTTGGATGGTATCCACTTTGCGCCGATCAGGATCAATACCGGTAACCGTAAAGCCTGCTTCAGCAAAGACTACTGCCAGCGGTAAACCAACATAACCCAGGCCCAAAATTGCTACCTGAGCCGTGCGGTCTTCAAGTTTCTTCTGTAAAGCCTGTTGTATTTCGGAGCTCATTGTTGTGTGTCCTTCAGATCAATGGATGTATTCCTGTTCTTGCAGGAAGTTTGATTAGCTATCATTTGTTGTCAAAAAAGGTTGAGCTGGGTAGCTGAGTCTTTCGGGGGTGGATTGGAATTGGTTTCTTCTGATTGGTCAATCACCTGATCTGCCTGGGATAAAAGCTCTGGCAGGTGAGCAAAATCATCCTGAATTACAGATAGCAGCGAACGCTGGTGGAGGGCGGCCGCGGGATGGTACATGGCCACAATCAGCCGGCCTTTGATGCGCATAGCCTGCCCGTGAATCACGCTGATTTTCGCGTTGGGCATAAACTTGCCCATCGAATAACGACCTAAAGTAACAATCACCCTGGGGTTAATTGCCTGGATCTGGCGCTCCAGGTAGCTGTCGCAAGCCTGAATTTCTTCTGGCTCTGGATCGCGGTTGCCTGGTGGGCGGCACTTCACGATATTGGTGATAAACACCTGAGTGCGCTGCATCCCAATGGTGCCCAGCAGCTCCTCCAGCAATTTACCGGCTGCACCTACAAATGGACGCCCTTGCTCGTTTTCGTGAAATCCCGGACCTTCGCCAATGAACATGATCGAAGCATTGGTGGGACCTTCACCAGCAACAGCCAGTTTTCGTGAATGATACAGCTTGCATTTAGTGCAAACAGCAACTTCTTGTGCAACCTGTTTCAATTCTTTATCCGAGTCCATCAGTCTGTACTCCTCAGGGTGTGCGGCAGTTCATTGAGATGGTACTGATCCAGCTTTGCCGAAATATCCATAAGCCATGTCTGGTACGCCGTTCCTAATGGAGAGACGGTCATAATCAAAGCATCTTCAAGGTTATCCTGGTAATATTTGGGCCGCCTACCGGCTACTTCAAAACCGAACTCCTGGTATAGTGCTTGCGCAGCCTGGTTACCGGCACGCACCTCGAGCGTAGCGCTGGTGCAGCCGCGCTGGATGCTATCCAGTAAAGCCTGAATTAATAATCGCCTGGCAATTCCCAGCCTTCGATAATCTGGGTGTGTCGCCAGGGTGGCGACGTGAACTTCATCCAGGATCAGCCAGATCACGCACAACCCGATAACGATTGGTTCTGCTGAAGGAGCTATCCTCTCAGCGACATACACCAGTGAATTCGGGTTTTCGAGCAGCTCGAAACGATATGCGTTCGTTGGCCAGGGTAAGCTGAAAGATGACCTGTCGATTTCCACAACTTGAGGTAGATCATCCAGCTGCATTCTGCGGATACGTACATTGACAGATTTTACCGGCTCGTTCATACAGGAATCGGATCGTTGTGATGGAGATAGATTGGCGTTAACGCTGCTGGATCATCGGTCTGATTTGCCTGCCAGCGCTGCCAGCCCAGCTCTGCCAGGAAGCCGGGGCGTCGAACGGAATGGGCCGGGGACGCCAAATCGATCAGCTTTTTTTTGCGCTTGAAACTACGAC
>JAJZSS010000508.1:0-469 GCA_021849525.1 Chloroflexota bacterium | reverse complement strand
AGCTCACCAGCGACCAGGGTTGGTGTTTCAATCCGCTCGGCCAGCTGTTCAGCCGTAGTCACTTCCAGCTTGTTCTGGGAGACCCAACCCTTCTTTCCAGCGCGATACCAATCAACTGCCAGCCGGCCGCGTCCGGCGCTCAGGATCGCTGCCAGTGGTAAATCAACAACCGGTTGTGCATAAGCCAGGATATCCAGTGACGGCACACCGATGATCGGTAAACTTCGAGCCAGAGCAATGCCTTTGGCCAGAGCCAGACCAATGCGTAAACCGGTGAATGAACCAGGGCCAATTGCGACGGCAACCGCCTCGACTTTGTCAATTTTCTTCCCGGATTTTTGAATAGCTTCAACAATGGCAGGCGCCAGCTCGACGGTATGAAAATTGTTGCTCGTCCAGATAATTTCGGAGAGCACTTGTTCGCCGTTATACAGGGCCACACCTGCGGTTTGGGTGGAGGTATCCAGGG
>JAJZSS010000507.1 GCA_021849525.1 Chloroflexota bacterium | reverse complement strand
GCCGCCCGCCTCAGCGATGCTGAGCTGCTCACTCCCGTCGGCGAGCACTGGACGGTCGCTATCGTCTTCGCCCACCTCGCCTGGTGGGACCGGCGCGTGATGGCCGTCCTGGATTTCACCGCCCGCGACCGCAAGCTGTTCATCCCCGAGCTCGATATCATCGTCAATGACCTGTCGCTGCCGCTGTGGGCTGCCATCCCGCCGCGCGATGCGGCGCGCATCGGTATCGAGACCGCCGCTGACCTGGACCAGCGCCTGGAAGTCTACGACCCGGCCCTGCTGGCAGAGATCTACGCCTACAACCCGCGCTGGGTGGTGCGCGCCCTGCACCGGAACCAGCACCTGGACGAAGCCGAAGCTGCCCTGGCCTGGTCTGCGCCAGCCGCATCAGTCAAATAAACTCAGGCAGGAGCCTGCCTGCGGTAAACAATCAAAATATTAAACAAAAGGAGCCCAAAAACCCATGCAACCACGATTTGTCGATCTCGCTGAGCTGAACCTGGTTGGCCTACCCTATTTTGGCACTCCTGCCGAGGGCAAATTCACCGCAACCTGGCACCGCTTCTTTACCCTGGAGCCATCCATCCAGAACCGGGTGGACCCCAAAGTGTGCTTTGGCGTCGAGCTGTATGACAAGGACTTCATGCCCGGCCAGGACTGGTATTACTTCGTCGCCGTCCAGGTCAGTGACCTGCAGGAGATCCCCGGACTGCTCTTCGCCAAGGCCTTCCCCGCCTGCCGCTGCGCCGTCTTCGCGGCCGTGGGCGGCGTGCCCAAACTGGGCGAAGTCTTTCAATTTATCTACAATGAGTGGCTGCCGGCCTCCGGCTTCGAGATGGCTTATCCCTGGGATTTTGAAGTTTACGGGGAGCAGTTCAAGGGCGATGATCCGGAGTCGGTGGTCGAGATCTATATCCCGGTCAAAGAGAAAGCCTCCTGACGCAGCAGCCAGCGCGCTTTAATCCCAAACCCCCAGGGTTTAAGAAATCCGGAGAATTAAGAAATCCGGAGGATTAAGAAATCCGGAGGATTAAGAAATCCGGAGGATTTCACCCCTGGGGTTTAGAGCACACGCGAAAATCAACCTTTACGGCAGATCCACAAATTGCGACAGGTACGCCCGCGCCGAGGGGATATCCAGCCGGTAGGTGACATCGGTTGCCCGGCAGGGAGCGTCGCCGGTGACCGTCAGCGAGACCAGCAGATCACTCTCGCCCAGGAAATGCGGGCCGCCCGAATCCCCGTAGCAGGTGCCGCCGTCGCCGATGGATGGGTTCATTGAGATCTTCAACCAGCCCGGGGTAAGGGCGTTGTAGCTGCCGGTGGTGAAACGCCGCGCCCCTTCCCAGTAATTCGGGTGGAAGCCGCCCGTTTTGTCGTCGCGCACCGTGCCGTAGCCCACTGCCACAAAGGTCTGGTCCTTGAGCGCGCCGGCGGCTTTGAGCTCATCCAGCAGGCCGGCAGTGGGCAGCGTGGCCGGGGTGATCCAATCGATCGGCTCATCCAGCACCACCACCGCCACATCGTTCAAATCGGCGTTGTCATGCCCGTAGTTCGGGTTCACATGATAAGTCCCCGGGTAAATCGTCGAGCTGCCGATCTCGAACACAGAATCGAAGGTGACATACACATCATCCGCCGGGATTCCTGCGCCAGGCATCCAGTTGACACAGTGGGCCGCGGTCAGGAAAACCGTGGGCGAGATGAGCGTGCCGCTGCACATGATATCGATCGCCCCGCCGGGATACGGCCAGGCGACCAGCAGCGCGCCCACATTGGGATGCCGCTCGCCGTCCAGCTCGCCAAAGGTGATTGCCATCGCAGGGGTCACCGCCAGCAGGGCTGCCAGCAGCACCACGAGCACTCCAAACAGCTTATTTTTCATCCTTCACTCCTTGTCCCTGAGCACAGAATTCGTCCCATAACCCCAATTTACCGCCCATTTTCCATCCCCCGGAGGGCGAACCCCGGCCTGATTATAGCAAAATCAGACCGATTCAGTCAATATTATGTGGCTTCCGGTATCCAGCGGCCAGGATCTCCCCGGACTGAATTAATTTTTGACTTGCCGGTAATACCTTGTTTGACCCGGCTGTTCCCATCTGCGTACATCTGCGCCATCTGCGTTTTAAAAAATGTCCCCCGCAAAGCCGCAGGGGACGCAGAGAAAAACCGCACTTACCCGTCAGACATCCACGGCTTCCAGTTTGTCCTCTTCGCCCACTCCTCCGCCGCCAGGTAGATCAAATCTACCGCCGGGTCTTTCACGTCGGAGTAAGTATACGGGTCTGCCAGATTGGCTGCCAGGCGGCGCTTGAGCTCGGCATAGGCGGCAGCCGTGGCGGGGTGGGCGCGCAGGTAATCGCGGAACAGCAGCGGGTAGCGCTGGTTGAGGGCGCCGGCGCGGCGTACGTGCAGGTGGGTGGGGCGCTGGCAGCGGGCAGCGCAGACCTGGCTGGATGTCACCTTTGGGACGCGGAAAGCGACAGTTACAACCTGCCCTTTATCCGCCGGCTGCTGCCCGGAAAGGCGGTCAAGGTCGTCACGCTGGCGCACCGCCGCATCGGGTTGATCCTTGCGCCGGGCAACCCGCTCAACATCCAGGGCCTGCCAGACCTGGCCCGTCCCGGCGTCCGCTTTATCAACCGTCAGTCTGGC
>JAJZSS010000506.1 GCA_021849525.1 Chloroflexota bacterium | reverse complement strand
GGCAGGACTCCGATGGCCAAAGTTGCGAGCCGCCTCCAGATCGCGGGCGTGGAACTCTTCGCCCCCGCCCATGCTGTGCACCATGTAATAAGCTGCCCGGCAGCCTTGCAGGGCAGCCGTCAGGCTCTCCGGTTTGAGCATATCGCCCTGCACAACCTCCACCTGCTCGGCCCAGGTGCGCCCTTGCAGGCGCTGGGGATCACGCACCAGAACTCGCACCCGGTAGCCCAGCTCCAACAGGCGCGGGGCCAGCCGCCCGCCGACATAGCCGGTGGCGCCGGTTACCAGGATGGTAGAGGTTGCGGGAGATATATTCATTGCGGCTTTTTTCCAGGCAGTGGAATGTCCGGCAGCGCCGGCTCCACGCTGCGGATGGTCAGGCGTTTTTCGCCCGGATCGCGGCCCAGCAGGAAGCGAATGGCTTCTTTGAGCGCCCCGCCCAGCAGACGCCCGGTGGTTAATTCATTGTACACCTTACCGGTGATTCCATCCGTCGCCGTCGATGCCATCCAGGCCATGCGCCTGGCGGGGATCTGGGGTTGGTTGCCCCACATCCGCAGTACGGTCTCCAGCGCCCCCACATGGGTTTCGTAGCCCGCCAGCACGTCCACATCTCCCACCATTTCAGTGAACATCAAGCCCGGATTGTAGGCGAAAATCCCTACCCCGCGGCTGCGGTATTCTTTTGCCAGCGCCAGGGTGAAGACCCGCATCCAGGCCTTGCTGGAAGCGTAGCTGTTCTGGTTGGGCACCGGTTTGCCGGATCCCCTGCCCAGCACGTTGATCAGCTTTCCCTGCCGGCGGGGCAGGAAATGGGCCAGGGCGGCGGCCGAGCCGTGGTAGGTTCCCAGGATGTTGGTGTGGATCACCCGTTCGACCAGCTCGGGAGGCACATGGGCGGTGGGGCCGTAAGGCGCTGAAAGCCCGGCGTTGTTGATCCAGATCTCGAAGCTGCCAAAGCGCTGCAGGGCGAAATCCGCCAGGGCCTTCACCTGCTCCCGGTCGCCCACGTCACTGGCAATGCCGGCAGCCCTTCCGGCCGGAAGGCTCGCCACCGCCTGCTCGACGGCCTGCTCCGAGCGCGAGCTGATGACCACATTGGCCCCCGCGGCGATGAACTCCTGGGCGGTGACCAGCCCCAGGCCGCGCGTCCCACCCGTGATCACTGCAGTTTTACCGGTCAAATCGATCATAGATTTATCCCCGTTCTGCGTCGATTTGAGCTTTCAACTCCGTTGTTTCAGTGACGCAACAGGCATTATAGTCCAGCTTCGGCAAAGTCATCCAGAATGCGCTGCGCCGCCTGGCGGGCAGAGATCAGGGCGGTGGGCAAGCCGGTACCGGGGCGGGTGCTGGCGCCTACAAAATACAGGTTGTGATAATCCGCATGCCGGTTGGCGGGGCGGAAGTAACCCAGCTGCAGGAGATTGTGGCACAGCCCGTGGGTCGAGCCCTTCACCAGGTTGTAGCGCATCCGCCACGAGAGCGGCGTGTAGCGGATCTCGAATTTGATGTGCGCTTCCAGGTCATGGATGCCCAGCAGCTGCAGCCGCTTGAAGACCGCCTGGCGCGATTTCTCGATCAACGTCTCCCAATCCTGCCTGTTTTCCTCATCCAGGTGCCCCACCGGCACCACCGCGATCAGGGTCTCCTCGCCGGGCGGCGCCATGGTGGGGTCCAGGCGGGTGGGGGCGTGGATGTACAGGCTGGGGTTGCTCGGCAGGGTCAGCTCGTCGATGATCTCCACAAAATTCTGGCGATAATCATCGGCCAGGAACAGGGTGTGCGGTCCCAGCTGCGGGTACGGCTTGTCCACCCCCCAGAAGAAGCTGATCACCGAGCAGGAGTAGCGCATCTGCGCCAGGCGCTCGGCTTCCGGGGAAGGCGGCAGCAGTTTCTGGTAGACATACGGCAGGTCGGCGTTGGCCAGCACGGCATCGGCTGGCATGAACTGCCCATCCTCCAGGATCACCCCTTTGGCACGTTTGCCGTTCAGCGAAATCTGTTTGACCGTGCAGTCGTAGATGAATTCCACCCCCGCCTGGCGGGCGATCGCCATCAGCGCTTCGACCACGGAATACATCCCGCGGTGCGGGTACCACACCCCGTGGGCAATCTCGGTATAGGGCATCATCGAAAAGGTCGCCGGGGCTTCAAAGGGGCTAAGCCCCATGTATACATCCTGGAAAGTGAAAGCCGATTTCAGGCGCGGCGATTCGAAGTAAGCGTCCATGTGGTCATAGTGGCGCTCCAGCGGCTTGAGCGTGTACACCAGGGGCAGGTTGCCCAGGTTGAAGAAATCTTCCCAGCTGCGAAAATCAACATCTACCAGATGACTCATCGCCTGGTCGTAGTGCCGGCAGCCCTCGTCCACGTAACGCAGGAAGCCGTTGAAGCTGCCCGGCTCGATGGCTTCGAGCTGGTCGTGCATCGTAATCATATCCGAGCTGAGCGCCAGGCGGCTGCCATCGTCGAAGACCAGGCTGTAGGTGGGGTCCACCCGCTGCAGGTCGAGCGTCTCGCGGAATGAGCTGCCCAGGCTGGCGAATTCGGCGTCGTACACCAGCGGCATCACCAGCAGGGTCGGCCCGGTATCGAAGGTGTGCCCTTCCCGCACCAGGCGATCGCAGCGCCCGCCGGGGTGGTCATTTTTTTCTATG
>JAJZSS010000505.1 GCA_021849525.1 Chloroflexota bacterium | reverse complement strand
GTCCAGCGTATCCGCTTCCACTAAATGGATCACCCGTGATAGGAGCCTGGACTGTGCTCCAGATAGGACACCCGCAACTAAACCCGGCTTGATCATTAACAAATCATACAGATATGCCTGCATCTGCTCACGCGGGGTCTGTCCGCGCACGGAAAACCAAGGCAACAGTCCATTATCGAACAAGACGACACAGTCCGGGTTCTGCTGATGGGCCTGGCAGGCCTGTTGCATTTCCAGCAGCGTGCGCCACGCATTGATTTGTTCAGTGATTTGTTGGGGATACTCGTAATAATCTAGAGTCTCTTCGCCAGTATCTCCCCCTGAAGCCATTTCTTTCTCGAAATCGTAGAACTTGGAGGCGAGCACTGGCGGGCATAGCTTACGATAGGCGACTGCCTGGATATAAGCCCACAAAACAGGACTCCGATCGGGCGGGTAGATCTGCGAGCCATCGATGCCGATCACATCGGATGGCGAGCTCGAACTCGCCAGGGCTAAATCAGTTGGTTCCCAGGTTGGAATTGCGCCAGCCCAGCGGAGGCTTCTCACTTGCCCTAATCGTTCTGTGAGTTTCGGAGATTCTCCAACCGCACGGAGGCGTTCCACCCACTCTGCCAGGTTCTCCTTTTTCGCCCTGGCTGCGGCTAAACGAGCGACCTGTTCGGCTTTGGATCTTAGCGATGGATCGATCATGAGGTCTTGCCTCTCTTCGATGATTCAACGATATGTAGAACGCAGGAAGCCGCCCGCATCTGGCACGGACGGCCGCTTCTTTCCCCCAGGTCGCCACACACCCCGCTGCGCAGCTATGATTAGGTGATCAGGATCAAGAATGAGTATAGCACAAATGATCAGAGAAAGGGAATGCACTTCTTATTCTATCTTCTTTAATACGGTTATGGTTATTTGGATTCGTGACAAGTCTTATCACAGAACGTAATAAAAATAACCAAAATGTCTTCGGGTCGTGAAATTCAAGTGAAAAACGAGTAAAGAAGGCGATTCTGCATACAACTGTATGTAGAGGCTTATTCGGCTGCTTGCTACAATCCTCCACAATGACTCCTCTGGAGGAAGACTACGTAGCGATTATCCCAAAAGCCTTTGGAAAGGTAATGAGGGCTTTGAGGATCGAAAAGGGCCTCACGCAGGAAGCGTTTGGCGCTATGTTAGGCCTCCATCGCACCCACATCGGCATGATCGAAAGAGCCGAGCGGGATCCTAAACTTTCCACCGTTTTTCAAATTGCTGAGAAGCTTGATATCCCATTACCCCAGCTTATGAATTTATTGGTAGATGAAGTCAAGGGACAGCGCCTGAGTTAACTGGTCCATCAGAGGAACTTAACGTTTCGTTCGCGTCCCGTTTCATCCATCCCAATACACCCCCACAAATGAATATACCGGTCACCTACACTGCTATCCTCCCACCGCGCCGGCGCGCCAATTTGCTCACCAGACAACGACTCCTGGACCTTCTGCTCGATTTGATGGAGCATCCATTGATCCTGGTCGTCGCCCCTCCCGGTTATGGCAAAACGTATCTCCTGATCGATTTCGCCAGAAATTCAGATTTCCCGGTCTGCTGGTATACGATCGATCCGCACGATCATAATCTCTGGCAATTCCTCGCTCATTTCATCGCCGCAATCCAGCATCGTTTTCCGGCATTTGGTTCAGCGGCTCAATCGGCCCTTCAGAGTACCAGCCAGTCGAACCCGGCCCAGATGGCTAAAATCATTGTGAACGACATCTATGAAAGCATCCAGGATCACTTTGCTCTGGTTTTGGATGATTACCATCTGGTGGAAGGTAACGATGACATCGCCGCGTTTATAGGTGCGTTCGTTCAACGAGCGGATGAGCATTGCCATTTGATCCTCTCGTCTCGGTATCAGCCCTCGATCCAAGGCCTGGACTTATTAGTTTCTCGCTCTCAGGTGGGAGCCGTCTGCCTGGAAGATCTGGCCTTTCGGGCGGACGAAATTCAAGACCTGGCTTTACAGAATTATCACCAGACCATTCCATCTCAAATCGCAGAGGAACTGCACCGCGAGTCGGAGGGCTGGATCACGGGATTATTGCTGTCGGTTCAGGATGCCTGGAAGGGGATGCCGGACAGGCTGCGTGTCGCCCGCGCTTCCGGGATTGGCCTGTATGATTACCTGGCGCGCCAATTCATCGATCATCAGCCGGCTGAAATCAAAGAATTTCTCCTGCGATCTTCCCTGCTGGAGGAGTTCGATGCTGAGATCTGTGAAGCGGTTCTCGGAAAAACTACGTACCCATATGGTACGAATTGGGAAGAGTTGATCCAAACGATTCGGAAGAGCAATCTGTTCATGCTCCCGGTCGATGATCGCATTACCAGGTACCGCTATCACAACCTGCTTCGTGAATTCCTGCAGAAACAGTTGGAGCGTGAGAAACCTGAAGAAAAAGAGCCCATATTGCGTAGGCTGGCTGATTACTATGTCAGCCAGAATGAATGGGAAAAAGCCTACGATATCTACCAAGAGATAAAGGACTTTCCAGCCGTCGTCGCTCTGATCGAGCAGGTCGGTTCGAGGATGATCCAGGGAGGACGATTTCGTACACTGGCTGAATGGCTGAATCGTCTCCCTGCTGAGGTATTGAATTCACGGCCAGCTTTGCTCTCGCTC
>JAJZSS010000504.1 GCA_021849525.1 Chloroflexota bacterium | reverse complement strand
GCGAATGTCCTTTTTCACTCTGATTGCCAAGGATCCTTTTGCGTGGAGTTCACGCTCATAGTATTAACACCCCTCAAATCGATTTTGTGACAGGCCTTGTGGTGGGAATACTCAGGGAAGGATTGGCTATAGGTGGGATGTCTCGATGTACAGGCGCGGGACGCGGGTGTTGATGTTGGTCAGGATTTCGTATGGAATAGTTCCCGCCCAGGCGGCCAAATCCTCGCAGGTGATCACCTGTTCTCCATCGCTGCCGATCAGGATAACCGGGTCATCATTGTAGGCGGAGTCCCACTCGATATTGACCATGATCTGGTCCATGGCGATACGCCCAACGACCGGGTATTTCTTCCCGTGGATAATGACCTGAGCTTTATTGGACATACTGCGGAAATAACCATCCCCATAGCCGACCGGGATAGTCACCATGCGCACCATGTGGTCGCTCTCCCAGGTGGAGCCATAGCCCACAGGATGCCCAGGAAGAACGACTTTGAAATATACGACATGGGATTTCCAGGATAGCGCTGGCTGCACCTGGACTGAGGGCTGGCATTCCGGTGAAGGATAGACTCCGTAGAGCAGGATGCCCGGGCGAACCAGATCAAAGCTGCTCTCAGGGAGCTGCAGGATCGCCGCTGAATTTGCCATATGCCGGGTTGGGGCAGGCAGGCTGCGGCGTTCATAGAAACGCAGTACTTCATGAAATCGCTCCAACTGCAAGCGGGCATGGGTTAAATCGGCTGCATCGGCATTGGCAAAATGCGAGAAAATGCCCTCAATCTGGACATGCTTGCATTTCAGGCTGGCATCCAGCAAGCTTTCGGCATTGTAATAATGCACTCCAATCCGTTCCATACCGGTATCGATCTTGAGGTGTACTTTGGCCTCCACGCCCAACGCCTGGGCGGCTTGTTCAACTTGATCAAGTTTTTCGACAGACGAGGCGGTCAGGGTCAATCCATATTTTAAAAATAAAGGCACCTGGTTGCCAAGGATGCCGCCTAACACCAGCACCGGCGTCTGGATACCCTGTTCACGGAGAAAGATCCCTTCTTCCAACACAGCCACGCCGAAATACTCCGCTCCTAATGAGACCATTTTTTTAGCGACTTCCACCATCCCATGCCCATAGGCATTGGCTTTCAGGATTGGCATAACTTTCGCCGGGGCTACTTTAGCCTGGATGGCGCGGTAATTTTCTTCCAACCGGTCCAGGTTGACTTCAACCAGGGTGGGGCGGACGACCCCACTGGTGGTGATTGTGGCATGATTGATGGGTTGCATAGCCGGAATTTTACTCCATTCCGAACAAAAGAGGGCTGCCCCACAGGAACAGCCCTCGATCGTATATATCAAGATAGACAACTCAGGTGTTGCGCTGCACGCCCAGCTCCAGGTTTTCGCCTTCAACCTTCTGGGTCTCGGAGTACGCCTCCGCGGGGGCTGTGCCTGCCACCAGGGCGGTGCTCAGGGTCTCAGCCATAATGTAATCCTGCCATCGACGAAAGACTTCGCTGAGCTCGGCCCCAGCCTGATAGTAGGTTGTGATGCGATCGGCAATATCGAAGCCGGCGTCTTTCCGCATGGCCTGAACCCGGCGGACGACCTCGCGCGCCAGGCCTTCTGCTTTAAGCTCGGGAGTGATACTGGCATCTACAGCCACCGTCGCCAGCTTATCTGCGGCAACGGCCAGACCTTCGACAGGGTGCGTGCTGACCAGGATCTCTGCCGGAGCCAGCTCAACGGCCTGCCCGTTCACTTCCAGGCGCACCGGGGCATCGCTGGCAACGGTCTGGGCGACTTCACCGGGATCCAGGGCGGCCAGAGCTGCCCGTACCTGGGGGAATTGAGCTCCAAAGCGTGGCCCCAGGAGTTTATTGTCCGGCATTACGCGATAGCTGACCAGTTTTTGGGCGTGCTCGACAAACTCGAAACCTTTCACATTGAGCTCATCTTTGACAATCTCGACCATTTCGGGGCTGAGATTGGCTTTACCGCCTGCGTAAACCAGGACCCGCGCCAGAGGCTGGCGCACTTTTAACCCGGCCGTGTTGCGCGCGCTGAGCCCCAGGCTGGCAACCTGGCGCGCCAGGGCCATCTGTTCGAGCAATGTTTCATCCACGCAGCTCAGATCGGCGGTGGGCCAGCTTGTATGGTGGACACTGGTATGGGCGTCCGGGCGGACCGCACGGACCAGGTTCTGGTACATGGTCTCGGTCATGAAGGGGATAAACGGTGCCAGCAGTTTAGAGAGCTTGACCATGATGTGGTAAAGTGTGGCATAGGCGGTATTTTTATCGCTATCGAGTTCGGATTTCCAGAACCGGCGCCGGCTGCGGCGGACGTACCAGTTGCTCAAATCATCCAATAAAGCTTCCAATGCAAGGCTCGCATTCAGGGGATCTGAATCTTCCAGAGCTTCGGTCACCCGGGTGATAACCTGATTCAGGCGTGCCAGGGCCCAGCGATCCAGCAGATTATCACTGGCGGGAGTGGGACCTTCTGGCACGGCGGGATCAAACGTGAAATCCGGCTCCCAGCCATCCAGGCGTGCGTAGGTGACCAGGAAGGTGTAAACATTCCAGAGCGGGATCAGGAAGCGCCGCCGGGCGTCATCGCCGCGGTTATAGCCAAATAGCAGATCGTTTTCGGGTTTATGAG
>JAJZSS010000006.1 GCA_021849525.1 Chloroflexota bacterium | reverse complement strand
AAGAAGTAGGTAGGTATTGCAAACAATGTGCCCGATTCTTTCACTCCGCGCAGGTTCGCAAGCATGATCAACATCACCAGGACGACCGCCAGATGAACTCGATAAGGATATATCAATGGGTAGGCTGAGACAATTTGGGCTACGCCAGAGGATATGGAAACCGCCACAGTAAGAATGTAATCCGTGAGTAAGGCAGCTCCCGCGGTTTGCGCAGGTAGCTCACCCAGATTGTCCCTTGCAACAATATATGCCCCACCTCCGCCTGGATAGGCATGTATTGTTTGCTCATAAGAGATTGTGACAATTGCCATCAGGGAAGTGATCGCAAATGCGATGGGGAAAGCGTATCCTAACGCGCCAGATCCTGCCAGGACCAAAATCATCAGAATTTCTTGAGTGGCATAGGCGGTAGAAGAGAGCGCATCCGAGGCAAACACCGCCAGGCCGACCAGCTTGCCAATCGTCTGGTGGGGCGCGTCAGCTGTTTGCAGGGGGCGCCCAATTAACCAGGTACGCCAGGAAGGCTTGAGGGACGAGCTTGCTTCTTCGGTAAAAATGTTATTGGTTTGTGAATTTATTTCCATTGTTAATTTCCATCAGGATTGGTTAGGTTGTGGTTGTTTGCCGTACCGTTTATATCCTCAAAATGGGCAATGGAAAGTCAAAGTATTGGGAAAAGCTGTCAAGATCGTGTCAAGACAGTCCGGCAATCAAAACCGCCCTTCCCGTTCGGAAAGGGCGGTACCTGAATTTCGATTATTGGAAAATCAAGCTAGTAGGTGACTACGGGCGGTAGTTTACCGGCCTCAGCTACCCATTTTTCGACTTCTTTGAGAGTCGGCACACGCCGTACCAGTTTTTTGGCCTGGTTGACTTCAATCATAGCCTTATATAAGTTTTCCGGATTGCGGTGTTTGAGCTCTTTCACCGTATCCACGCCTGCTTCTTCGAGCAGATCGCTATATTCTTCGCCAACACCTTTGATACGCATCAGGTCGGCCAGGTTTACCCATTCCAGGATCAGTTTTTCGCTGATGCCGGTCATTTCCGCCAGTGTTTCACGTCCTTTAGCGGTAGTGCCTTTGACGAGTAAGGCTTCAACAGTCTTTACTCCGACTCCTTGCAGCTTTTCGGCAAAGGCAGGTCCAATTCCTTCAATGTTGACGATCTTCATAGATATCCTCCTCGTAAACAAAAGTTAGTTTGATTATATCCGATTAAACTCGAATGGCACTAAATCACTGGATCGATTGAGTTGCCGGAAGATTCGATGGGCGGTTGCGAGCCCGTCACAGGGGTCACAACCGGGACAGCGGGTGGACTGAGTTTTTGCTCGAGCTGCTCGACTTTGCTGGTTTGCTCGGCCACACTCTTTTCCAATCCGATGATCTTTTTGCGCTGACCGGAAATGATCCTTTTACTGCGAACATAGGCAGGGAGCATGCCGATATAGGTAATCAGCACCCCAAGAAGCAGGGCAATGACCACCAATAAAACAATTGACACATCCTGAAACTCCGCCACCAGGATCGAAACAGGCACTGTTGCTGTGTTTGCCACGGCAAATACGACCGTCAATAGGGCAACAATGAGTACGAGCACTAAAAATAACATTGCTGAAACCTCCTTGTACTGGGGCCTGCAATAGATTCTCCGAATGAACTAATCATAATTCCTTTTAATATTGTTGTCCACGTCTTTTTTGATAGGACGAACAATATTGTTTGGTATAAATCTTGCACAGGATACACAGATAGATTGAAAAAACAATAAAAAATTGCCTGCTGGCTGGATTGTGCAATGTGCTTGACGCAATAGATAGTTTGTGCTAATATCATTGCAAAGTGAGAAAATGGTTAAAAGTTGTCTGATTATTTTGCAGGCAGCCTGGAGACCTGGCAGGTGACTCTTCAATCTGTGAGGAGAATCAGATGAAAAAACTACGTGCTCTTGGATTGATTTTGATCGCTGTGTTATTGATCGCTGGTTTGGCAGCCTGCACCCGCTCCCTGTCAGGAGTGCCTGAGGCTACTCCTGAAGTAGCAGCCACCAGTGCAGAAAATGGCATCGTTCCGACCGATGATATCATGGCGCAACTGGGGGCCTTTGCCACACAGACGGCCATGGTCCAGCAAGGCGGAGCTCCGGTTCAAGGTACCCCTGCGCCAGTGGGAGCAGCCACAACCGAACCCACCCCAGGCGAAGTACCGGTTGAGCCAACCGCAGTCGTTGTCGAGGCAACCCCTGTCCCCACGACGGTTGCACTCCCGGTGCCTACCGCAACCCCCGGAAAGCCGAGCAACTATACCCTGCAAGCCGGCGAGCACCCGTATTGCATCGCCCGGCGCTTTGATGTGAACCCGGTGACCATGATGAACCAGAGTGGTCTTTCTGGCAACAGCTTTTCCGCCGGGACGGTGCTGCGTATTCCGTCATCTGATGGCGGCTTCCCCGGCGCTCGCTCCTTATTGAGCCATCCGGATGATTACACTGTCCGCCAGGGTGATTCCATCTACTCGATCGCCTGCGATTACGGGGATGTGGATCCCAACGACATCATCGCCGCAAATGGCCTGCAATCCCCCTACCGCCTGACTGTCGGGCAGACCCTGCACATTCCATAGATTGATGCCAGATTTGTGATGTAGACTGGCCGGATAAATCCAGTTTTGAAACATACAGAAGAGTAGCTGCAGGGGCGATGGCAGCTACTCTTTCATGTAAATTGATTTGCTTTCAGGAGGGTTTCAAATGCCGTTCGAGCTTATCGCCAGTGAGACGATCTTCAAGGGGCGGGTTTTTAACTTACGCAAGGATCAGGTGCGCCTGCCCAATGGCAAGCAGACGACGATGGACATCGTCGAGCACGCGGCTGCTGTGACCATGCTGCCGGTGGATAAAGCAGGCCAGATCTGGTTTATTCGCCAGTACCGGCATGCAGCCGGACAGGAACTGTTGGAGCTGCCGGCCGGGATGGTGGAAGCAGACGAGCCACTCCTGGATGCGGCGGCGCGAGAAATTCGGGAAGAGATTGGAATGCGTGCCGGCGAGCTGATCCATTTGGGGGGGATTTTTCTGGCCCCAGGTTATTCGACGGAATATTTACACATCTACCTGGCGCGCCAGCTGGAGCCGGCCCCCCTCCAGCCCGACGACGATGAATGGATTACCGTGGAGCGGATCCCGATTGCCGAGGCGTACCGCCTGGCAGAAAGCGGCGTCCTCATGGACGCCAAGTCTATGGCCGCGCTCACACTGGCGCGACCCTGGTTAATGGCCGCGGAGTAATTTTTCTGGTCTTTGTTTGCGAAAAGCGATCAGGGTTGGGGGCGAACAGGCCGCGGGCGCGCCGATCTACCTGGCCGGCGGTGAGCTGGCAGGCGGCGACCAGCGTCCGGGTTCAGGAGGGTGTTGAGCCAGATAACTGCGCGCTCATCGTACTCGCGCCGGCCACATACATCGCATACCCAGGCAGGGAAGTTCGGTACAGTAACCAGCTCGCTGTTCAGCCAGGTAAAGTAAGTGATCTGCTGCAGGTGTAGAACGCCAGCCTGGCATTCCGGGCATAAAGCCAGTGTTTTGGGATCTGGGGAGGCTGTTTCTTCGGTCATTCTTGTTGCTCGTGGATTTTGTTTGCTTCGCCGACAATACTGACGCCCGCACTGGCGCCAATTCGTTGGGCTCCAGCTTCGATCATCGCCATCGCGTCCTGATATGTCCGGATTCCACCGGCTGCCTTGACCTTCGTCTCCGGTCCGACAACCCGGTACATCAGGTCTACATCTTCGACCGTTGCCCCGGCTGCTGCGAAACCGGTCGATGTTTTGACAAAATCGGCGCCTGCAGCTTTACTCAACAAGCAGGCAATGATTTTCTCGAAGCGGTTGAGCAGTGCCGTTTCAATGATCACCTTTACCAACGCACTCTGGTTGTGGGCTACCTGTACCACCGCGGTGATCTCATTATAAATTTGTCCGTAAGCTTCGGCTTTCAATGCTCCAATGTGGAGCACCATGTCAATCTCCCGTGCTCCGCCTTCCAGGCAGGTGAGCGTCTCTAAAGCTTTGCTGGTAGGCAGCGAGGCGCCCAGGGGAAAACCGACCACAGCACACACCGGGATCTGGCTGCCAGAGAGCAAGCCGCTGGCTAAATGGACAAAGACCGGGTTGACACACACGGAGGCGAACTTGTGCTGGCGGGCTTCGGCGCACAGCTGTTTGACCTGATGCAGGGTAGCTTCTGGCTTGAGCAAGGTGTGGTCGATCCAACCGGCGATCTCCGCACCGTGAGGCGGTGTGGCTTTGATTGGGCTGGGAGGAAGCTCTTTTTCGTATTGTTTTGCCAGGCGCAACAGGTCAGCAAATGATTGCATGAGATTACTCTCGCCTATCCTGGATTAATTTTCAGGTTCTGAGGCCGTGATCATGCCCCAGTCATCTGGAGGCCAGTATACCAGAATCGCCTTGCCGACAACATAATCAATTGGTACCGGCCCCCAATTGTGGGAATCGGACGAATTATTGCGGTTATCGCCCAGGACGAACAATGAATCCTCTGGGACGGTCCATTCAGTCTGGTATAGCGGCGCGGCTGCGATATAAGGCTCCGAGATCAATTGACCGTTGACTTTCACTTCCCCATTCGCAATGAGCACCCGATCTCCAGGCAATCCAATCACCCGCTTGATGTATTCTTGTTGCGGGTCACGCGGATAATGGAAGACGATCACATCTCCGGTTTGATGGCTGCTGAATTTATATGCCAGCCGGTTTACCAGCACATACTGGTGACTTTGCAGGGTAGGCAGCATACTGAAACCATCTACCCGAATGCGCGCCGACACGGCATTAATCCCTATAAAGAGCAATACCGCTAATAGGATTGTCTCAATCAGATCAACCAGTAATTTTGTGAAGCCTAACCGGTTTTCTGGCGGTTGCGCCAGTGGTTCCTGGGCAGTGTCTGACCCGTAGCTTTCCACCATCTCTCTCCTGACGGAGGATTATATAACTTGAGGAACGACCGGACAAGAGCCTCAAAATGAGAGTATCCTTATTCTCGGCGCGGCCGCATGACAATCCGGATAGGCGTTCCCAGGAAAGGATGGGCTTCACGGATCCGGTTTTCCAGGAAGCGCCGGTAGGTGAAATGCCCGAGCTGGGGATCGTTGACATGGAGTAGAAAAGTCGGCGGGTCGCTGCGTACCTGGGTGGCATAATAAATCTTTAGCTGGCGACCGGCATGGGACGGTGCTGGATGGATATCCTGGGCGCGTTGGATGATCTGGTTTAGCTGGGAGGTAGAAATCCGCAGTAAGCGTTCTTCCTGGACGCGCAGTGCCATCGGCAGAACCTGTTCGACCCGCTGACCTGTAAGTGCTGAGATGAACAGAATCGGCACGTAATCCATAAAATTTAATTCGCGCCGCACCTGGGCGGTATGTTCATTCATGGTATGCGTGTCTTTGACAATGGCATCCCATTTATTGACGATCACAACAGTGCTTTTCCAGTTATCCAATATATAACCGGCAATATGCGTATCCTGGGCAGTGATGCCGGCGGTGGCATCGATCAACAACAAAGCAACATCCGAGCGCTCGATCGCCTGCATAGCGCGCAGCACGCTGTATTTTTCCACACCTGGCTCTACTTTTCCGCGCCTCCGGATACCGGCTGTATCGATCAGGGTAATCTTAATCCCTTCATATTCCAGGCTGGTATCGATTGCGTCGCGGGTCGTGCCAGCAATCGGGCTGACGATGACCCGCTCTTCGCCTAACAGGTAGTTGAGTAAGCTCGATTTACCGACATTCGGTTTACCGACGATGGCAATCTTGACGGTCTCATCCTCGGTTTCTTCCGTTTGAGCTGGAAAACTGGCAACCAGGGCGTCTAGCAGGTCACCGGTGCCGGTGCCATGCACGGCCGAGATGGGGTAGATTTCGTCCATGCCCAGCTCGTAAAACTGCAAAGCCTGCAACCGCCTGGCTTCGCTATCGGCTTTGTTCACCACCAGGAAAATCGGCGGCCAGAGCTTGCCATCTTTTTCGGTTTGATACCGGCGCAATATCTGGGCAACCTCGCGATCGGCTGGGGTAACCCCGCTATCCGCGTCGGTAATGAACAGCACTGCGTCAGCCTCTTGAATGGCGATCTCAGCTTGCTGCCGGATCTGCTGGATGAATTCAGCCGAACCAACCGAAAGCGATTGGCGGTTTTTTCCAGAATAATCACTGGGATCGATCCCGCCGGTATCCACAATATCGAAGACGATGCCAGTCCATTCTGCTTCGGCAACCAAGCGGTCGCGAGTTGTTCCAGGAATATCATCGACGACTGCCAGGCGTTCTTCCGCCAGGCGATTAAATAGCGTGCTTTTACCGACATTCGGCCGGCCCACCAGGGCCACGATAGGTTTACGCATAAGTATTATTATTTCCTCTGGCAAAATCTAGGGACCAGGTGTTTGGGGGAGTGAAGTAGGTGTGGCGGTTGCCGGTGGTGTGATGCTTACATCGACGGTTTGAGGGAGTACCGATTCCACAACGACTTCATCCGGGACTAGGTCGACGACTACCGGCAGTTGATAGGTGCCGAGGGTCAGGCCATTGATATCCACCAAAACCCGGAAGCTATCTGAACTCAGTTGTTCCAGCACCGGGATGGGGCCGGAGACGATGAGATCGACCAGCTTTGGAGAGATCTGGGCAGCGAAGTTTGGTGATTGCCCCAGCGCCTCGATAGGCACCGAAATTGTTACACTACCTTCGATTGCCGCAACACCAATCTGGACCAGTACGCTCCCCTCGCCCACCAGGTCGATCCCCTCAGGCAGGTTGAGGTCCATGCGCACCTCGAGATCGTCATTGATTGAATCTAGATTTACAGGCATGGTTTCCACGAATCCAGGTAAGTCCGCAACGATCTGGGGATCGCTGGAAAATACGGTTACTGTCCGCGGGCTGACCGAGATATTGGTAAGACGATAGCCTGCTGCAATTTGACCCTCGGTCACTACAGTCACAACCACCGACCGGAAACCGCCCAGCAGTGTAATTGGCTGATCAACTGAGATCGAGCGGGGGGAAATGGCTATATCCGTGATGGCATCTCCAGAACTGTTGATGGCTGCAACAGGAACATTCGTATGGAGTGATTCAGACACTCCCGTAATATCCAGATGGGCAATGATGTTTGCTACCTGATTAACCTGAGACTCTGATCCAGTGATGGTAACCTCTTCTGGCAGCGCGCTGGCGAATCCTTTCCGATAGCCAATCGGAGGCTCACCCACAATTTCGACCTGCACAGGCATGGTCCGCGAAACCTGCTTTTCCAGGATCAACTCTACCTGCTCTGGCTCCACCTGTAAAACGCGGACCGGGCTATCATCAACCCGGACCTGGACGGGTGTTTGAAAGGCGCCGCTCTCAAGCCCTGAAATATCGATCCAGCTCTGTATCAGGGTTGGGTTGTTGTTTAGCTCAGTCAAGATGGAGCGCGGTGCTTTCAAGGTAATCCGCACCTGGGCAGGGATGTCATTCATTTGAATGAGATTGGTTGATTGCCCTACCACGGTTAAATTGCGGGTATAGATGCGTTCTTCATTGGGATCCGCAGTCAGCACCGCTGAAACCCACACGACAACCGCGATAACAAAGGCCAGCAAAATTGTCGACAGGTTGCGAGATAACCAATGCAGAGCATTCATGAACATTATTTCGACTCCGCATTCGGAGATTGTCGGTTCAGCAGGCGTTTAACCAGCTCTCTGAAACCTTGCTCTGGCGCGGCTGGCCTGAAAAAGGCGCGTAAGATATTCTCCAAACGCTCGGGATCCAGACGACGGATCATTCTACCACCGTGGACGACCGAAATCGAGCCACTTTCCTCTGAGACGACCACAGCCACCGCGTCGGACACCTCGGAGATCCCCAATGCAGCCCGGTGGCGCAGACCCATCTGGCGTTCGGGCGAGCGAGTGAGCACACCCGAAGCGGAGAGCGGCAGCACGCAGGCGGCAGCAATCATCCGTTCGCCCGATATGATCGCCGCGCCATCGTGGAGAGGGGTATTTGGATAAAAAACCTGTAAAAGTAATTCCGGGGTTACTAAAGAATCCATCTTAACGCCGGTACGGATGTAATCCGCCAGGGTGTCCAGGCGCTGGATCACGATGAGGGCGCCGTGCTGCCGGTCTGAGAGGCGCGAGGCGGCAGTGACAATCGCGCTGATCGTATCCAAAGCCGGTGCATTCGGTTTTTCGGGATTGAAGATCACTCCTGCCCGCCCCAGGCGTTCCAGCGCCCGCCGAATCTCCGGGGCAAAGATGACCGGAATGGCGACCACCAGGGCGGGTAAAGTAGTTTGGACCAGCCAGGAAAAGGCCGGCAGGACCTCCAGGGAGCTGATCAGTCCGAATAGAGCAATCAGTAATAGAACGCCGCGCAACAGCACCATGGCCTGGGTATCGCGCAGCAGGCGCAAGATGGCGAAGAAGATCGCAGTGACCAAGAACAGGTCGAGGACATCCAACCAGTCCAGGCGCTCAAAGATGAACAGGATGTTGGCGATCAGGTCGCTCAAGAAAACCGGCACCAATAACTCCAATCAGGTCTCTAAACCGGGCGCAGCACCCGGTCCTGGCGCAATTGTTTGAATAGCATTACGCTGTCCGGCGGCATCGATTCGCTGGCGGCTTCTTGCCAGGCGCGCACACCCAGGCTCTGAATGCTGCGGGCTTTGTAACCCAGGTTCGCCAGCGGGGCATCTTGTTCTGCGATATCGCGGGAGAGAAAAAGCAGGGAGATCTCGCATTGCAGCTCAATCGAATTTCGCTCAACTTCTTCCATCAATGCCTTCAAACCCATCGCAGGTAACACTTTCGTTTCGTCCAGAAATACGTCATCCGTGCGCGAAACCAGGTTTTCAACTTTCCAACCTGCCATCCCAACGGTAAGATCTTCCATCTTTAATACCAGATAAGCCTTTTCGCCGAAGGCAGCCATCACATCCGCCCGGCTCATCCTGCGCCGGCCGCGGCTCAACCGCGTCATAATAGCGGCAATCTCCCCGGCATCCTTGGGGCGGCCACGTTGTACCTCCATCTTTTCGAGGCTGGAACGCACCCGCGGCCGGGGAGCAGCCTCGAGAGCAGGAAACACACCATGCCATGCTCCAGAAACCTGCCGCCAGGTATCCTCAAAGCTGCCGTGATTCTTGATAACCACCCGGGCGAGCTTAATTTTTTCCTCTTGCGGCGGTTGTGCGGTGATCCGCTGGCGGGCAGTGGCTTCGTCCAGGCCGCGCTTTTGCACCAGGCGCGCCAGTTGGATTTCCGGACTGGCGTAAGTCACCCATAAGCTATCGTATTGAGCGTGCATTCCGGCTTCGATCAACTTGATTGCCTCAACCACAATCACTTTCTGCTGGGCGCGGCGGACCAGGATATCTACCGCCTGCTGGACGAGAGGGTGAATGATATTCTCCAATGCCGCCAGGGCTTCCGGATCACTGAAGACAACCTTTCCCAGCCGGGTGCGGTTGATCTGCCCGTCGGGGGCGAGGATCCATTCTCCAAAGGTCTTGACCACCGGCTTGAAACCGGGGGCGCCTTTTGCCATGGCGCGGTGTCCTAATGCATCGGCGTCAATACCGTAAGCCCCGAGATGCTCCAGCATTTTCCGCACCACGCTTTTTCCGGTGGCGATATTGCCGGTCAGTCCAATCACATATTTGCCCGGCCAGGCGCTCATTGTGCCTCCAGCATAGGAACAGCAGAAATATTCCGGCCAGCTTCCATTTTAGTCGGGGCAGGAAATAATGTCAAACCTGTGTCGCTTTATTTTATTGCCTAACGGGAGTCTGCTGCTTTCCAGAAATGACAGGTTGTCCGTGATCCCTGCGGCAAGGATAAAATAACAGCTCCCACCTGGTCCGGCAGGAGCTGTCGTTTTGTTTGATCTGGAATTAAACCAGCTTCTTATCCGGCTGGGTGAAGTCTTCCGCAAAGTGGCAGGCTGCCCAGTGCCCGGGCTTGATTTCGCGAAATGCTGGATCTTCCTTGAAGCACCGCTCACGCGCAGCAGGGCAGCGAGTGTTGAAGTTGCAGCCTACGGGTGGATTGGCTGGACTGGGGATATCGCCTTCCAGGATGATGCGCTTGCGTTTTTTCTGGATATCAGGATCGGGAAGCGGAACTGCCGACATTAATGCCTGTGTGTATGGGTGGATTGGATCGAGATAGATGTCATTGCGGTCTGCCAGCTCCATGATCTTACCCAGGTACATCACGGCAATCCGGTTGCTGATATGGCGCACCATGCTCAGATCGTGGGCGATAAAAATGTACGTCAGGCCAAGCTCGCGCTGCAATTCCTCCAATAAATTGACCACCTGGGCCTGGATGGATACATCCAGGGATGAGATCGGCTCATCGCAGATCACCAGGTCGGGGCTGACGGCCAGGGCACGGGCAATGCCAACCCGCTGGCGCTGCCCGCCAGAAAACTCGTGTGGATAGCGGTTGACAAATTCAGGATTCAAGCCAACCATTTCGAGCAGCTCATCCACGCGTTTGTTCTTGTTTTTTGAATGAATGGTGCGATGAACATCCAGGGGAGCTGAGACAATTGACCCGACAGTCATGCGCGGGTTGAGGGACGCATAAGGATCTTGAAAGATCATTTGCATGCGCTGGCGCATATGCCGTAACTTGGTTTCATTGAGCGACACCAGGTCCACCCCGTCGAAAAGCACCTGCCCGGCGGTTGGCTCATACAGGCGCAGGATTGTGCGCCCAACAGTGGTTTTCCCGCAGCCCGTCTCGCCTACCAATCCCAGGGTTTCGCCGCGATACACTTCGAAAGAAACATCATCGACGGCTTTTACATCCCCTACATGGCGTTGGATCACGATGCCGCGCTGAATCGGGAAATATTTCTTCAGATTGCGTACCTGGACGAGAGGTTCAGTGGTGGCGGTCATGTGGACACCTTCTCAGAAATTTTTTCCCAATGCCAGCAAGCGACAGAGTGCTTATTACTCTCGGTGGGGACCAGTGTTGGATTGCTTTCCACACATTGTTCATCGGCGTATGGGCAGCGCGCCGCAAACGGGCAGCCTTTAGGGAGTAAGACCAGATCGGGTGGTAAACCGGGAATGGAGAGCAGCTTTGTTCCCGGAGCCTCGTCCAGGCGAGGCAGGGAGCCTAAAAGCCCGATGGTGTATGGGTGGCGGGTAAATTTGAAAATATCACTGGCCGGCCCACGCTCCACGATGTAGCCGGCGTACATCACATTGATGGTATCGGCCAGCTCGGCGACCACGCCCAGATCATGGGTAATCCACATCACCGCCATGCCCAGATTGGCTTGCAGGCGCTTGACCAGATCCACAATCTGCGCCTGGATCGTCACATCCAGGGCGGTAGTTGGCTCGTCGGCGATCAATAATGTTGGATTGCATGAAAGCGCCATCGCGATCATCGCCCGCTGACGCATGCCGCCAGAAAATTGGTGTGGATAATCGTTCAGGCGCTGCTCAGCGCCGGGAATACCAACCAGCCTGAGCAGTTCACCGGCGCGAGCCCGGGCAGCGTTCCGATCCATCGCTTCATGCACCATCAAGGCTTCGATAATTTGAAACCCAACCGTGTAGACCGGGTTGAGTGAAGTCATTGGATCTTGAAAAACCATGGCAATATCTGATCCTCGCATCTGCCGCATCTCTGAATCAGATATTTTTAGCACATCAACACCGTTAAATAAAACTTCGCCTGCCTCGATTTTGCCTGGCGGATCAGGGATCAGGCGCATGATCGAAAGAGCATGGACACTTTTTCCGCAGCCGCTCTCGCCAACCACACCCAATACTTCACCTTGATCCAATGTATACGAAATCCCATTCACAGCGTGTACAACGCCATCATCGGTATAGAAGCGGGTCGTTAAATTCTTTACTTGCAGCAATGGTTCCATATGTTTATATCCCACAAGGGTTACCCCACAGGTGTTACCCTACCAGGTTTATGATGTGTCACTGCAGGTGGCATCTCAGACGCGCATTTTGGGATCCAGCGCATCGCGGAGTCCATCTCCAAGAAGATTGAAGCCCAGAACACTGAGCATGATCGCCAGGCCAGGGAAGAGCACAGCCCACCACGCGCCACTGGTCAGGAAGCGATAGCTATCGCCCAGCATGGCGCCCCATTCCGGTTCCGGTGGGATTGCTCCCAGCCCTAAAAATCCCAGGGCAGCCGCAGATAGGATGGCGTTCGCCAGGCCCATGGTCGTTTGCACGATCACCGGCGATAAAATATTGGGCACGATGTGGCGGAAGATGATCCGACCGTGACCTTCACCAACGGATTGCGAAGCCAGGATATATTCCTTTTGGGCAACTGAGAGAACTGACGAACGTACCAGGCGGGCAAATTGGGGGATGCCGACCACACCAATGGCGATCATACCCTTTTCCAGTCCAGGACCCAAAAAGGCAACTATGGCGATAGCCAGGAGATAGCTGGGGAACGCCAGGGTGATATCCATAACCCGCATAATGACGTTGGAGATAATGGAACCCCGCACCGCCATCGCCAGAAATAGCCCGATGCCCAGGCCAAGGATACCGGTAACCAGCGCGGTGCTTGGGCTAACCAGTAAGGCTGGCAGGGCACCACACAGCCCTCCAGCCAGAGCGAAGAGTATATAACGAAGTGGTTTGTGGGCCTGGAAATTTTCCACCCAGCCTGCGACTCCCCCCAGGATTGCGAAGAGCAATGCGATAAAAAACTGGTTCGCAATCCAGGCTGGCAGAGCGCCTAAAAGCAGCCCAGCGATACTTAAAACAATGATGCGCTCAGAAGAGGCTAAAGCCATGCTTTCATAAAAACCAGCCAGCAATCCTAAAAGTCCACCGGCGATTAACGAGATGCCCACGGATACCAGACCAACCCGCAGAGAATTCCAGCCGCCATGTATCACCCGCCGGAAAATATCCCGTCCCAGTTTATCGGTCCCAAAGGGATGGATAGATTCCACTTCTGCAGTAGGAGTAAGGTTTGGAGCTTTTAGTTTTAGGGAGTAATCCAGATCCGTCTTGGGATTGTAATCCCAGAAGAAATGAGACAGGGTAGTCGTCAGGATAAAGACACTGATGATAACCAGACCGATGCGGGCGGTATTGCTGGAAATTAATCTCCGCCAGGCATCTCCCCACAGCGAGCGGTGCTCGCGCATGGTCAGATCTGCCACTTTCAAGTCTTGGGGGGTTTTTGCGGCAATCTCAGTCATAAGGGCTCTCAATCATATTTAATGCGCGGATCCAGGTAGGCATAGGAAATATCCACCAATAAATTGAATCCCACAAAGATCAGGGCGATGAGTAAAGTGCCGCCTTGAACGATGGGGTAATCGCGTCCGAGGATGGCATCATAAACCCATTTACCGATCCCCGGCCAGGCGAAAATCGTCTCGGTGAGCACTGCACCAGCCAGCAGGCTGCCCGTTTGAATGCCGATAATGGTGATCACCGGCAGAAAAGCATTTTTCAAGGCATGACGTAAGAGGACCACCTGTTCAACCAGTCCTTTGGCGTGGGCGGTGCGAATATAATCCTCTTGTAAAACGTCCAGCATGCTGGAGCGGGTCATACGGGCGATAATTGCCATGGGTATCGTAGCCAGGGCGACAGCCGGCATGATAATATGCTGCAGAGCATCCTTAAAACCTGCCCAATTTCCAGTCAGCACACTATCAACGAGCAGTAAATTGGTGATGGGTTCGATAACAATACCGGTACTCAGACGGGCCCCCGTGGGCAGCCATTTAAGGAAGACGGAAAATAGCATAATTTCCATCAGCCCCAGCCAGAATATGGGCATGGAAACCCCGATAAGCGAGCCAACCATGGTGATACCATCCACAGGTGTGTTTCGCCGGGCGGATGAAATGATCCCAACCGGGATACCGATCGAAAGGGCGATGAGCATTGCCAGCAAAGCCAGCTCAACCGTAGCCGGAAAGCGCAGTGCCAGAGTTTCGGCGACCGGGATCCGGCGATGGATGGAATTTCCCAAATCGAAGTGTACCAGGCGGTCTAAATAGCGGATATATTGGGTATCAAAGAATCCTGCAAAGTCACCATTTCGCAATGCTTCCCGATCCAGAAAAAGCGGGCGGTTCAAGCCGAGCTGTTCGCGGATCCGAGCGACATTTTCTTCTGAAGCATGTTCACCCAGCATGGCTATGGCTGGGTCGCCGGGGATCAGGCGCTGGAACATGAAGATCACAAAAGTCACACCGATCAGGGTGGGAATGAGAGTGATCAATCGCCGGAGGATATAGCGTGCCAAATTGCGCCTCCTTTTCAGTTAAGCGAGGGGGGCGGAAGCGAGTTCCGCCCCCCTGCTGGTAAAGTTGAGCGAGTTAGAAACGAACCAGGCAGATGCAGCTGGTTTTATGGGGCAACGACGACACCTTCATAGTAGTCTGCACCAACTGGCTGTGCCTGGTAGCCGCTGACCTTGGCCGAGAAGATCAAGGGGGTATTGTTATGGCCTAACCAGATACGGGTTACATCGTCATGCATGATTTGCTCAGCCTGCTTATACATTTCCTCGCGGGCTGCCTGATCGGGATTGACCAGTGCCTGGTTCAGCAGTTCGGCCAGTTCTGCATTC